>JBGVNA010000068.1:0-17909 GCA_045125175.1 Acutalibacteraceae bacterium | reverse complement strand
TGTTTGCTGAGCGACCCTCATAATCAGCCACAACATGAAGCTTATTAAGCATTTCTTCATCAATTCTGATTGATAAGCTTTTAATTGCCATAAAATCACCATAAAACAAATTTATTTTGACTTTATTTTATGCTTATTATGTGCTATAATGTTACAAATAGATATAAAACATATCTAAAATATATCTAAAATTCACACAAAACAAAAAGCAGCGAAGGTTTTAATGCCGTTCACTGCTGATTTCGTATTTATTATTATTCCTGTCAAACTTATTTAAACACTTTTGTTTTATTTATTGCAAAAAAGAGAGGTATTCCGCCTGCAAGGCAAACTGCAAGCTCGCCTGCACCGACCTCAAGGGCGGCGAGGACAAATGCCGTTAAACTCGGCGCATCGGTGGGAAAAAGAAAGGTTATTTCCGCGCCGACAATAAGTGCGTTGAAAATCACGGGCATCAGAATTGAGAGAATAGGTAAGCCTTTGATTTTAATATTTCTTAATTTTCTCGCACAAACCGCTGCAAGAAGCGTTGCCAGCGAACCGAAAATAATGTCCCAGACCCCGAATGGGCTTGAAATATTGCCGAGAATGCAGCCGACGGTTAATCCGGGGATTGCGGCGGGGGTGAATACCGAGAGAATTGTCAGTGCTTCGGAAAAGCGGAACTGAATTGCGTTATATGCAATTCCGAGGGCTGCGCTGAAATAGGTTGCGGCGGCATAGATTGCCGCTATCATCGCTCCGTGAACGAGATAGAGAAGTTTTTTATTTTTCATTTTTATGCTCCTTTTGCTGCCAAGCAGCGCCTTTAGTTTTGTTTGACACCGAGCAGGTGTCCGTCAGGAAGGTTTCGAACTGACGTTTATGCTCTGTATATATTAAAGATACTCGGCAAGAGCCTTGAGGTTTTCAACGGCTACGCTTGCCTTGATATCTGAATTTGCATATTCTTCGGGGGTTGTTACACCGCTGTAAACAAGGGCGCAGGGAATGCCGTGGTTTGCGCCGATGGCAATATCCGTTGCAAGTCTGTCGCCGATAAAAGCAAGCTCTTCTCTTTTGCAGCCGAGCATGTTGGTGATATAGTCAACGGTTGCTGTCATGGGCTTGCCGAGAACAACGGGTCTTTTGCCTGTTGAGGCGGCAAACAGCTCAATCATTGAGCCTGTGTCGGGCATATATCCGTCGGCAGTGGGACAGTTAAGGTCAGGATGAGTTGCGAGATAAACCGCACCGCCGTCAATATATCTGACAGCATCCCACATTTTCTGATAGGTGAGGGTGGTGTCAAAGCCGAGAACAACGATATCGGGGTTTTCGGTTACAAGATTGATGCCTGCTTTTTCAAAATCGCCCGTAAGTCTTTCGTTACCGAGAAGAAAAACCTTTTTGCCTGCATAGTTGCGGTTGAGATAGTCGGCAGCAACGTGTGACGAAATGATGACTCTGTTTTCATCAACGGGGAAGCCCATTTTTTCAAGCTTTGCTCTGCAAACCTCAACATTGTTTGATGAATTGTTGGTGAAGAAATAAAAATCTCTGCCGCTTTCCTTTGCCTTTTCGATAAAGTCCTTTGAGCCCTCAATGATGTTACCGTCGAGATAGAAGGTTCCGTCCATGTCAATAATAAAATATTTTGTGTTCTCAAATATGTTGTTTTTCATGTTATTTCTCCTTTGCGGCAAAATTCAAATTTATTGGTGTTTCAGTGACATTTTGGTGAAAATATTTAGGCATCCGAAAAAAATATGTGACGATTTGGCACATCGGATGAAATTGTCGAAAAAACCTTGTATAATGGATTTATTGTAATAAAAGGGAGTTATTTTATGCGGGTTTGCCTGAAAGTAACGGAAAAAAAGCTTGGCAATGTGCTGAGAAAATACAGAGTAGCGCATAAGTTCACACAAAAGAAGGTTGCCGATTATCTTGGCATAGACCGATCAACCTATTCTAAATATGAAACAACAAGAAAGCCTGAGCTTGATGTGATATTAAAGCTCGTTGTGTTTTATGATGTTTCCATTGACGATTTCCTGAAGGAGTTTTTTGCAGAGAATTCAGATGAAATATCGCCTCTCTCGGTTGCAAGCGCACCGTCATTCAGCGAATCAGATGAGCTGTTTGTGCTCAACGATGAAGAAAAGCAGCTTCTTTTCTTTTACCGTGACAGTATCCGCAAGAAAGAAATTCTCAATAATGCACGTGCGGTCTGGCTTCAGGATGCCGAATCGGAAGACGAGGAGTAATAAGAGCATATTTATGCCCCCTGCTTTGGCAGGGGGCTTGTTTTTTATTCTTCTGAAGCGGGGACCTCTATTTTACCCGTTACGTTTCTGATGTTATCACGTGCGGTCTGAATTTCATTAAGGCTTGTTGCGATTGCATCGTTAGCGGTTTTCATGATATCCTCAATGAAATCGCCTGCAGCAATTCTGATTTCGGCAGACCACTTGTTTGCCTTATCGATAGCTTCGTCCGAGCGCTGTCTTGCCTCTTCGATTGCTCTTTCAGCCTGCTCGGTTGCAGCATTAACAATGTTTTCTGCCTGAGCTTTTGCGCCTGCAATTGTTGAAGCGGCTTCTTCCTGAGCGGATTTAGTGATTGAATCTGCGGTTGCCTTTGCCTGAACAACGATTTCGCTGCTGTCAACCATAGCGGCAGCTTCAAGCTGTGCGTTAGCCTTGATGATTTTTGCATCCTCGTTGGCAGTGCTGATAATCTGCTTTGCCTGTGCCTCAGCTTCCGAAACCTTGTTTTTGGAATATTCTTCGGTTTTAAGAACGAGAGCTCTGACCTTGTCCTCTGCGGTTGAAATAAGAGCTCTTGATTTTTCCTGAGCGCCGGTAACAGCGTTAACAGCTTCATCCTTTGCCTTGATGAGAATATTGTTTCTGTCTGCAACGATAGCTCTTGCCTGAGAAATTTCGTTGGGCATGTTGAGTCTTATGTCCTCAATAGCGGTTCTGATTGCGTTTGCATCAACGCCGATTTTGCTTGACAGGGGAACCTTTGAACCTGCTTCAAGAATATCTTCAATCTGATCAAGTAAGCTTTCAATATTCATTTTGTTATCCTGTTCCTTTCTTTTATTCGACTTATTATATCTTCACATACCTCTGCGGGGACAAATTCGCTTATATCTCCGCCGAATTCGCATACCTGCTTAACAACGCTTGAAGAAAGATACATGTTTTCTGCGTTGGCGGTAACAAAAACGGTTTCAAGCTCAGGATTGAGCTTTTTATTGGTGAGTGCCTGCTGAAATTCATATTCAAAGTCCGAAACAGCGCGCAGACCTTTAACTACCGCACAAGCCCCTTTTTCTTTTGCATAATCTGCAAGCAGACCGCTGCTTGTTTCTATTTCAACGTTATCAATATCGGTAAGGCTGCGCTTGAGAAGCTCAACCCTTTCTTCAACGGTGAAATAGCCTGCGGGCTTATGGTAGTTTATCATAACAGCAACAATTACTTTATCAAAAAGCTTTGCCGCACGATGGATAATGTCAATGTGGCCTATCGTAACCGGATCAAAGCTTCCGGGGCAGATTGCCGTTTTCATATTATCCTTCCTTTCGGTAAACGGTTACAGCGGTTTTGCTGTATTTATAATCCCTGTATCTCACAAGGCCGTTATATTCATCATCAAGCTCCTCTTTGAACGGATGCTCACAGATAACCGTGCCGCCGTCGGCAATGTGTTCGCCGATTTTGGAAAGAGCTTTCTGCAAAAGACCTGTTTCAAAGGGGGGATCAAGAAATGCAATGTCAAAAACCTTGTCTGTCATTGAAAGAAAAGCTATTGAATCGGTCTGAACAACGGTTGCAAGGCCGTCAAGCTTTGTTTTTGCAAGGTTTTCTTTAACAATTTTGATTGCGTTTTTGTCTGCATCAACAAAAACCGCATTTTTGGCTCCTCTGCTGAGAGCTTCTATTCCGAGCTGACCGGAGCCTGCAAACAAATCAAGAATGCGTCTGCCTTCAAGCTCAAACTGAATTGCGCTGAAAACAGCCTCTTTAACCTTATCTGTTGTGGGACGGACATTGTTGCCCTCAAGAGTTCTGAGGGTTGTGCCTCTTGCTGTGCCGGTTATTACTCTCATTTGAATTCCTCCGCAGAGTATTATCAGTTTATTATCGCACTAATTACGAGTGAATGTCAAGATAAAAAGTTAACAAAAGGAAAAAAAGTTGTAAAATTAATCCTCAACATCTGTATTTTTACCGTGAAATGCTTCAAAAACCGCTTTTGCCGCATTTTTATTCATGCCTTTAACAGAGGAAAGCTCTTCTTCGCTCGCTTCGGAAACAGCTTTGACGGTTTTAAAATGTTTAAGGAGTGCCTTGCAGCGGCTTTTACCTATGCCTTCAATTGAAGTGAGGGTGGATGAAAGAGAGGCTTTTGACCTGCGGCTTCTGTGATATTCAATAGAAAAGCGGTGAACTTCTTCCTGAATGGTGGAAACAAGAGTGAATGCCGCACGCTTCGATGTCAGCGAAAGCTCATCGCCCGAAAGGGCAATGGCACGGGTGCGGTGGTGGGAATCCTTGACCATGCCGAAAAGGGGGATGTCAAGGTTATATTTATCAAGCACGGGTTTGACCGCATTCACCTGACCGCTGCCGCCGTCAAGCAGAATAAGGTCGGGCAGCCTGCCAAAGCCTTCTCCGCTGTCTTTTTCTTCAAAATAACGCAGAATTCTGCGCTCAATAACCTCTGCCATCGAGGCGTAGTCATCCTGCCCCGAAAAGCCCTTTATTTTAAATCTGCGATAAGCTTTTTTATAGGGCAATCCGCCCTTGAAAACTACCATGCCTGCAACGTTTTCGCTGCCTGCTGTGTGGGATATATCGTATGATTCGATGAATTCGGGCGGAGATTTAAGCCCGAGAAGTGTTCCGAGCTCGTCAAGAGCGGCGGTTGATTTGCCTGTTTTGCCGAGATATAAGCCGAGCTTCTGTGCGGCATTTGAACGGCACATTTCAATGAGCGAATGCTGTTCGCCCCTCTGAGGCGTAACGATATTCACCTTGCGCTTTGCAAGAGATGAGAGCCATTCGCAGAGAAGCTCGCTGCCGTCAACCTCGCCGTCAACCGCAATTCTTCGGGGCACAAAATCTCTCATTGAATAATAGCTTCTTATAAGCTCGTGCCTTGCTTCGGGCATATCCTCGGGAGTATCTATGAAGAAATGCTCGCTGTCATAAAGGCGTGAATCCTTAAACCGAAGCACGGAAAGGCAGGCTTTTGTGTCCGAGCAGACAACGGCAAAAACGTCCTGCTCTTCAACGGAAGCGGCAACCACCTTTTGCTTTTCGGTAACCTTTTTGATAGAGTTGATTTTATCCCTGATTTTAGCTGCTTTTTCAAATTCAAGATTTTCGGAGGCTTCAAGCATTTTTTCTGTCAGAGCATCAACTGCTTTGCCCGAGCCGTTGATGATAAAATCTATTGCCTGGTCAACCGCTTCGGCGTGAGCTTCTTTGGTCATTTTGCCTGCACACGGTGCGGCACACTGACCGATATGAAAATTCAGGCAAGGGCGGCTTTTGTTATAATCTCTCGGGAATACCTTTGAGCATTGAGGCAGAAGAAAAATCTTTTTTGCTGTGTCGATGGCGTTTGTTATGCCATAGGAGCTTGTATACGGACCTATATACTCGGCACCGTCATCAAGCCGCTGCTTGACAGCAGTGAAGTTTTTCCAGCCGTTGTTGGTGATTTTGATATAATGATAGCCTTTGTCATCCTTTAAAAGGATGTTATATTTCGGGCTGTGCTGTTTGATGAGTGAGCATTCGAGAATGAGAGCCTCGAATTCGCTGTCGCACAAAATGTAGTCAAAATCTTCAACGTTTTCAACCATTCTGCGCACCTTGATCCAAAGGTTGTTTTGCGAGCCGAAGTAGGAGCTTACTCTGTTTTTGAGAGCCTTTGCTTTGCCTACATATATTATTTCTCCGCTTTTGTTTTTCATGAGATAGACCCCTGGGGTGAGGGGCAGGCTCATTGATTTTTTTCGGAGATAGGGAAGCCTTTCGTTCACGGGGTCACCTCTTTAAGACTAAAAATTGATGAAAGGTTATGTACTGAATCTTCTTATATTATACATTTATATAATAATTTTATCAAGTCTAAAAAAATGCTTGACAAGCCTGCATAATTCTGTTAAAATATAAAACCGCTGTGAAAGATACAGCAGGATTAAAACAAATTTTATCCTTGCCACGGATGCACCGTGGCCAAAGACCAGAAGGAGGTGCTTTAAGAATGTCAGCAAACATCAGCTATGAGACAATGATGGTTTTTTCAGTTGCCAACGGCGAAGAAGCTGTTCAGCCTCTCATGGAGAAATTCAAGGCTATGATTGAAGCTAACGGCACTCTTGAGAGCGTTGATGAATGGGGCAAGCGCAAGCTCGCTTACCTTATCAACGACGAAGCAGAGGGTTACTACGTTCTCTTCAATTATCAGGCTGCTCCCGAATTTCCCGCAGAGCTTGACCGTGTTGTAAAGATTACAGACGGCGTGCTTCGTTCACTCATTGTCAAGAAGAACTAAGGAGGTCGCAAAATGTTAAATAATGCCGTAATTATGGGCAGACTTGTTGCAGACCCCGAGCTTCGCACTACAGGAAGCGGAATTTCCGTAACCTCATTCACAGTAGCCGTTGACAGACGTTTTGCCCGTTCAGGTGAAGAACGTCAGACAGATTTCATCGACGTTATTGCGTGGAGACAGAACGCTGAGTTTATCAGCAAATATTTCCGCAAAGGCTCGATGATTGCAATTCAGGGCTACATCCAGACCAGAACTTATGAGGATAAGAACGGCAACAAGAGAAAGGCAGTAGAAGTTGTTGTTGATAACGCAAGCTTCTGCGGCTCAAAGGCAGAAAGCAACACCGGCTCTTACTCAAGAGAAGAAAGTTATGCTCCTGCTCAGCCCGCTCCCTCATATTCAACTGCAGACGAGGGTGACTTCAAAGAAATTCCCGAAGACGATCTCCCGTTCTGAGATCGCAAAAACTGAAACTGAAAAGGAGGTTTAATCCATGGCTTACGATAGAAGCGAAAGAAGACCCAACAAAAAGGGCCGCAGAAAGGTTTGTGCTTTCTGTGTAGATAAGGTTGAATGCATCGATTACAAGGATGTTAACAAGCTTAACAAGTTCACTTCAGACAGAGCAAAGATCCTTCCCCGCCGTGTTACCGGCACTTGCGCTAAGCATCAGCGTGAGCTGACAACCGCTATCAAGCGTGCTCGTCAGATTGCTCTTCTTCCCTATACAAGTGACTGATTATAAAAAATTACCCGCTGTACTTCGGTACAGCGGGATTTTTTGTTCTGTTTAGTTTTTGAGGCTCTGCATGGGGGCGGGGATTCTGCCGCCTCTGCTGATGAATTTAGCGGGGGAATAGGTTGAAAGGGGCATAACAGGTCCGCTGCCGAGAAGTCCGCCAAAGCTTAATTCTTCACCGACCTCTTTGCCGATTGCGGGGATAACTCTTACGGCGGTTGTCTTTGAGTTTACCATGCCGATAGCCGCTTCATCCGCAATAATTGCCGAAATTACTTCTGCCGGAGTATCGCCGGGAATATTTATCATGTCAAGGCCTACAGAGCAAACGGCGGTCATTGCCTCAAGCTTGTTAAGGCTGAGAGCACCGCAGCGAGCGGCATGAATCATGCCGGCATCCTCGGTTACGGGAATAAATGCGCCCGAAAGTCCTCCGACGTGTGAAGATGCCATTACGCCGCCTTTTTTAACAGCGTCGTTGAGCAATGCAAGTGCCGCTGTTGTGCCGTGGCATCCGCAGCATTCAAGACCCATCTCTTCAAGAATATATGCAACGGAGTCGCCGATTGCAGGAGTGGGTGCGAGCGAAAGGTCAACAATGCCGAAAGGCACGCCGAGCCTGCGTGAAGCCTCGCTTGCAACGAGCTGACCCATGCGGGTGATTTTGAATGCGGTTTTCTTGATAAGATCGGCAACGGCGGTCAAATCGCAGTCGCCTGCCTTGGCAAGAGCTGCTCTTACAACGCCGGGGCCCGAAACGCCTACGTTGATAACGCAGTCGGGCTCGCCTGCGCCGTGGAATGCGCCTGCCATAAAGGGGTTATCCTCGGGCGCGTTGCAGAAAACAACCAGCTTTGCGGGGCCGATGCAATCTCTGTCAGCAGTGAGCTCGGCACTTTTCCTTACAACCTTACCCATAAGGGCAACGGCATCCATGTTGATGCCTGCCTTTGTTGAGCCGATGTTTACGGAAGAGCAGATGTGGTCGGTTACGCTGAGGGCTTCGGGAATTGCTTCAATAAGCTCCTTGTCGCCCGGGCCGAAGCCTTTCTGAACAAGAGCGGAGAAGCCACCGAGGAAGTTAACGCCGCAGGTAACCGCTGCTTTTTCAAGTGTTTTTGCAAGCTTAACGGCATCCTTATTTTCGCACGATGCGAGAATCATTGCGGCAGGAGTGACCGAAATTCGCTTGTTGATAATGGGAATACCGAATTCCTTTTCAATCTGCTCGCCTGTTTTAACAAGGTCTTTTGCATAGCGTGTTATCTTGTCATATACTCTTTGACACATAATGTCAACATCGCTGTGGCAGCAGTCGAGAAGAGAGATGCCCATTGTTATTGTTCTCACGTCAAGATTTTCATCCTGAATCATGGTTATTGTTTCGAGAATATCTCTTGCATTAAGCATGGTGTCACCTCATATTGTGTGCATTGCGTTGAAGATATCTTCATGCATAACGTGAATTGAAAGACCCATTTCGGTGCCCATTTTGCCGAGCATATCCGAAAAATCGGTGAACGGAAGGTCTGATTTTGAAAAATCAACCATCATAATCATTGCAAACATATCCTGAAGAATGGACTGAGTAACTTCAAGAACGTTGATGTTATGGTTTGAGCATTCGGTTGAAACCTTTGCAAGAATACCAACCATGTCCTTGCCGATAACTGTTATAACTGCTCTCATAACTGCCTCCTAAATATTCAAAACTTCAATAATATCTCTGACAACAAAATCCGCAGCGGTTTCAACATTTTCTTTTTTTGTGAAAAGGCAACCGAAAGTGCCTGCGTTTTTGCCTGAAAGAACGTCAATTTCCCTGTCACCTATCATAACTGTTTCGCTCTTATCGAGGTTATATGTTTCGCAAATCCAGTTGACTGCATCGGGTGCAGGCTTTGAGGGAAATTTCATTGAGGAATCCACAAATGCGGTGAAAAACTTCGCCATATCATGCTTTTGCAGATAGTGCTGCGAGGATTCCAGACCTCTGTGGGTATATAAAAAGTGCTTTTTGCCGCTGTTGAACAGCGTTTCAATGGTTTTATATGTGTTTTCAAAGGGAAGTGCGATGGGGCGCAGCTCATAGTTATGCTCATGCTGCCTGAAAACGGCTTTTTCTTCGTCGCTTACGTCATAGTGTTCGTAAGCGGTTGCGAAGGTGATTTCGAGAAGCGCTTTTGCTTCGTCATAATCGGCATCCTTGCCGAATTCGCCGAGAGTTTTCAGAAAAGCCGAGGTTATGTGCGGATAGCTGTCAAACAGCATACCGTCAAAATCCCATATATAATTCTGCATGCTTATGCCTCAAATCCGTTGGGATTCTGCGACTGCCAGCGCCATGAGTCCTCGCACATTTCGTCAATTCCTCTTGTTGCAACCCATCCAAGCTCTTCTTTAGCCTTTGAGGGGTCAGAATAGCAGGTTGCAATGTCGCCGGGTCTGCGGGGAGCAACAACATATTTGACAGGCCTGCCGCAAGCCTTTTCAAATGCCTTGACAACCTCAAGCACGCTGTAGCCGTTACCTGTGCCGAGGTTATAGGTGAAGCATCCGTTTTCGCCGAGAACCTTTTCAACAGCCTTGATGTGGCCGAGAGCAAGGTCAACAACGTGAATATAGTCACGAACGCCTGTTCCGTCGGGAGTGTCATAGTCGTCACCGAAAACGTTGAGGAATTCTCTTCTGCCGATAGCAACCTGAGCGATATAAGGCACAAGGTTGTTGGGGATACCGTTGGGGTCTTCACCTATTCTGCCGCTCTTATGAGCACCGATGGGGTTGAAGTAGCGAAGAAGAGAGATGCTCCACTCGTTATCGGAAGCGAAAAGGTCTTTGAGAATTCTCTCTATATAGAGCTTTGTTGTGCCATAGGGGTTGGTTGTTTTGCCTTCGGGCATATCCTCTTTGAGGGGAGAGGGATTTTCGCTGCCGTAAACCGTTGCGGATGAGCTGAAAACCATCTTCTTGCAGCCTGCAGCCTTCATTGCTTCGCAAAGGATAACAGTGCCGCCAATGTTGTTGTCATAATATTCAAGGGGTTTTGCACAGCTTTCGCCGACAGCTTTAAGACCCGCAAAGTGAATAACGGCATCTATTTTGTTTTCTGCGAATATTTTATCAAGACCTTCACGGTCACGGATGTCACATTCATAGAATTTAACGTCCTTGCCCGAAATTTCTTTTATGCGTTTTATACTTTCGCTCTTGCTGTTGCAAAGATTATCAAGTATAATAGTATCATAGCCCGCATTGAGGAGCTCAACGCAGGTGTGTGAGCCGATAAATCCGGCACCGCCTGTAACGAGAATTGACATTACAATATCCCTCCATTATAATTCTAATGATAATTATAAATGGAATTAATATAAAAATCAACGGAAGTGTAAACAATATTTTTAAAAAAGGTCGTGTATTTTTTGTTAAGCTATGAAAAATTGAGAAAAGACAGCGAAATTATAAGCTATGTTAACGCCGCCAACAACGTTCTGGGAGCAATCGGCTACACGGAGCACGGAATGGCTCATGCGGTTAAAACAGGCACGGATGCAAGCAGAATTCTGCAGACTCTCGGGTATTCCGAAAGGGAATGTGAGCTTGCCAAAATCGCAGGTCTGCTTCATGATATCGGCAACACGGTGAACCGCAACGGGCATGCTCATAACGGCGCGTTCCTTGCGTTTGAGCTGCTCAGAGCAAGAAATTTTCCCGTTGATGAGGTTATTGCAGTCACAACCGCTATAGGTCATCACGACGAAAAGACGGCTGCTCCCGTAACCCCGATTGCTGCGGCGCTTATTCTTGCGGATAAAAGCGATGTGCGCACATCGAGGGTGCGTAATAAAAACACGGTTTATACCGATATACATGACAGGGTCAACTATGCGGTTTTTGATTCGGATATCAAAGTCAGCAAGGATGAAAAGCTGATTGTTCTCACTTTGAAAATCGATACTCTTGTATGTCCCGTTATGGAATATTTTGAAATTTTCCTTGACAGAATGGTGCTTTGCAAAAAATCTGCCGCATTTTTAGGCTGCGATTTTGAGCTTATTATTAACGATACGAGGTTGCTGTAATGTATAATCTGACTGATATAGGAACGGTAAAAGAAATTCTTGCCCGCCACGGCTTTCACTTTTCGAAAGCTCTGGGTCAGAATTTTATAGTTAATCCGTCGGTTTGTCCCCGAATGGCGGAGGAAAGCGGAATTGATGAAAACTGCGGTGTTATCGAAATCGGTGCAGGCATAGGCGTTCTCACCGCAGAGCTTGCAAAGAGGGCAAAAAAGGTTGTTGTTATTGAAATTGACACAAAGCTGCTGCCCATTCTTGATGAAACGCTGAAAGATTTTGACAACATAGAGATAATAAATCAGGATGTGCTCAAAACCGACCTCGCAGCTCTTATTAAAGAAAAATTCGACGGAATGCCCGTTTATGTCTGCGCAAATCTGCCTTATTATATTACCTCTCCCGTAATTATGGCTCTGCTTGAAAGCAGGCTGCCGATAGAAGCGGTTACGGTTATGGTGCAGAAAGAAGCGGCGCAGAGGCTTTGCGCACCGGTAGGCAGCAGACTTTCGGGCGCGGTGACGGTTGCCGTTGATTATTACGCAAAGGCTCAGAAGCTTTTTGATGTTTCAGCAGGCTCGTTTATGCCTGCCCCCAAGGTTGACAGCTGCGTTATAAGAATGGATATTCGCAAAGAGCCTGAAATTGAAATCAGCGATGAAGCTCTGTTTTTCAGAATGGTTCATGCTGCTTTTGGTCAGCGAAGAAAAACCGCCTCAAATTCAATCAGCGCAGGCTCGGGAATTCCAAAGGATGTTGTTATAAAAGCTATTGAAGAATGCGGCTTCCCGCCCGCTGTCCGTGCAGAGGGATTGACTATGCAGGAATTGGCGAAGCTCAGCGAAAAAATAGGGGATTTGTTAAAAAACCGTTAACTTTTTCTTGACAAAAACCCTATATTAAGTTAATATCAATTTATAAAGCGAAGCTCCGATAAGCATACATGAATATCGGAGCTTTTGTTTTTTGAAAAAACATATGGAGGAATTCTAATGACAAACAAGAGAAAGTTTGCGGCGATTTGTATGATTATCGCTCTTCTCGGCGCAATGTTCAGCTTTTCCGCATTCGGCATTGCAACTGAAGACGGAGCGGCTCCTGCGGCAGATGGCGAAGCGGTTCTTCTTATGGCTGCCGATGCAGAAGCTCCCGCATCAACCGCATTTTCCGTTGACGTTGATGGCGAAATCACCGAATATGACCTCGCAGACGGTGACTCGGCTCATGCCTATGTTGATGCTTATGCAGACAACCTCGGCAGTGACCCCGATTTCAAAACCCATATCACACAGGCTATTGCCAAGGTTCGTGAAACCATCGGCAAGTATGCAACAATATGGGCACTCATCCCCCCTGTAATAGCAATCGTTCTTGCACTTATCACCAAGGAAGTTTATTCTTCGCTTATTATCGGTATTGTTGCAGGCGGCTTTATTTTTGCAGGCGGCAACTTTGAAACCGCTGTTAACCATGTTTTATTTGATGGCTTTGTTGCAAGCCTTTCGGACAGCTACAACATGGGTATTATCATATTCCTTGTTCTTCTCGGAATGCTTGTTTCTCTGATGAACAAGGCGGGCGGTTCGGCTGCATTCGGCAGATGGGCCTCAAAGCATATCAAGTCAAGAGTAGGCGCACAGCTTGCGACTATCCTTCTCGGCTGCCTTATCTTCATTGATGACTATTTCAACTGCCTTACTGTCGGCTCGGTTATGAGACCTGTTTGCGATGAGAAGAAGGTTTCAAGAGCAAAGCTTGCTTATCTCATCGACGCAACCGCAGCTCCTATCTGCATTATCGCTCCCATTTCATCATGGGCAGCAGCTGTTGCAGGTTTTGCAAGAGGTGCAGGCGCAGAGAGCGGCATCAGCCTTTTTGTTCAGGCAATTCCCTATAACTTCTACGCACTTTTCACCATTCTCGCAATGGTTATTTTTGCAGTCGGCAAATTCGATTTCGGTCCCATGAAGCTTCACGAAAAGTACGCTCTTGAGAAGGGTGACCTTTTCACAACAGTCGACCGTGTTGCAAACGATGATGAAAAAGCTAATCCCAAGGGCAAGGTTATCGACCTTGTACTTCCCGTTGTTGTTCTTATCATCACCTGCGTTATCGGCATGATTTACTCGGGCGAATTCTTCAGCGGCGAAAGCTTCATCAACGCTTTCTCAAATTCAGATGCTTCTGTTGGTCTTGTTATCGGTTCTGCAATCGCAATTGTTTTTGCAGTTATCTATTTCCTTATCAGAAGAGTTATCAGCTTCAAGGATATCATGGCTTCTCTTCCCGACGGCTTCAAGGCAATGGTTCCTGCAATTCTTATTCTTACATGCGCATGGACTCTCAAGGCTATGACAGACAGCCTCGGCGCAAAGATTTATATTTCACAGCTTGTTGAAGGCAGTGCAGGTGCATTACAGGCACTTCTTCCCGCTATCATCTTCCTTATCGCTGTTGGTCTTTCATTTGCAACAGGCACATCATGGGGTACATTCGGTATTCTCATCCCCATCGTTCTCAGCGTATTTGAAGCAACAAATCCCCTTATGATAGTTTCTATTTCAGCTTGTATGGCAGGCGCTGTTTGCGGCGACCACTGCTCACCCATTTCGGACACAACAATCATGGCATCTGCGGGCGCACAGAGCAACCACATCAACCATGTTTCAACACAGCTTCCCTATGCCTTGACAGTTGCGGGAATCTCATTCGTAACATATGTTATCGCAGGTGCTCTTGCTAAGTCAGGCCTTGCAATTGTTGCTCTTCCCATTGGTATCGTGCTTACAATCGCAACTCTTCTCGTAATTAAAGCAGTTACAAAGAAAAAGGCATAAACAGCAATAAAAAATACAGGCAGTCGGGTGCCTTCCAATAAAACAGCATAAGCGTTTTTGAAACGGTATAACTTCGGTTATGCCGTTTCTTTTTGTGTGCATCTGCTGTAAAACTTATTCAATAATGAGTTTGGTAATATGCCTGCATAATTGTAACTGATAGTAACTGTCTGCACTCTCTTTCCCGATGATTTATCGGTTTTATGCACATAAACAGCTTTTACCATATCGTTGAGAATGGCAGGTGTCAGTTTTTCAATGCCGACATATTTCTTCGCTGTGTGGATAAACTTTTCAACGTTATCCGTCTTTTCTTGAAATTCTTGAATTTCTTTGTTTAATATCTCGATTTTTTCTTTTAATTCGGCTTGCTCGGTTTCGTAATCTTCCGAAAGCATTTGGAAACGGGCTTCAGAAAGATTGCCGTTTACGTAGTCTTCGTAAACACGCTTGAACAATCGGTCAAGTTCAGAATAACGGTTTCTCGATTTTTGAAGCAACCTGTTTTTTGCATCAAGCTCCTTCTTTGTTTCACTTGATTTCAACGCTCCGAGTGCTTCTCTGAATTCATCTTCAAAAGCCGAAACACACAAACAGACTAGTTGGATGTTTTGGAGTGTTCCTTCTTCAAGAACAGCTGCACGTATAAAATGAGATTCACATACATCTGTGCCTTTCTTCCTCGATGTGGAACATACGAAATGATCTTGCCGTGTTTCGTAATTGTTCATTGTGCAGTAGTACAATTTTTCACCACACTCGGCACAACGGGCAATTCCCGAAAACATATTTGTTTTACCTGTTCTTGTCGGTCTGCGTTTGTTCTGGCGAAGTTCTTGTACTCTTTTAAAGGTTTCTTCGTCAATAATTGCTTCGTGAGTATTCTTGAAAATCTTCCACATTTCAGGTGGGTTATCAATCTGTTTTTTACTTTTGTAAGATTGTTTGCGAGTTCTGAAATTCACCATATGACCTGCATATTCGTACTTATCAAGAATTCCCGAAATCGTACGTGAATGCCATCCGTATGGATTACTTGGCGGTTTGGCGGGAGCATTTCTGCCGATTTTTTGCCAATGCACGGTTGGAGTTTCAATCTTATCTGTTTTCAGAATATTGGCTATTTGTGAAGGTCCGTAACCTTCCATACATAGATTGAAAATTCTTTTAACCACTTGAGCTGCTTCTTCATCAACAATCCAATGTTTTTTCGGATTATCCGGATCTTTCAGATATCCGTACGGTGGATTTGATGTAAGATATTCTCCCGATTCACCCTTGTTTTTCATAACAGCACGGATTTTCTTGCTTGTATCCTTAACATAAAACTCATTGATTATGTTCAGGAACGGGGTAAAATCGTTGTCTTGTTGATTATCGCTGTCAACACCATTGTTGATTGCGATGAAACGGATATCATTGTTTGGAAATTTAACTTCGGTATACATTCCGACTTCAAGATAGTTTCTGCCGATACGTGACATATCTTTTACGATAACCGTACCGACTTTGCCTTCATCAACAAGAGAGATTAATTCCTGCCAAGCAGGTCTGTTGAAATTTGTTCCGGAATAACCGTCATCGGTGAAGTGCTGAAGATTTTTGAAACCGTTTTCTTTTGCGTATTTTTCGAGCATCGCCTTTTGATTTACAATCGAGTTGCTGTCACCTTGAAGCTCGTCATCTCTTGAAAGACGCTCATACAAGGCGGTGATTTTGTCAGACTGTCTTTTCATATTTTCCTCCTGTTCAGGCGGACAGTCTGCCAATACAGGATTGCTTGATTTCAATATATCATACATTTGTTAATTTTTCACCTCTTTTTTCAGATTGTTCAGAAGTTTTTCGGGTAAACTTTTCTCACCGTCAAACTCGGCGACGAATACATAAGTTGTTTTGCCCGATTGAAATGTTACGGATATATCGGGCAATTCATTCGGTAACGGATTTTTTGCGACGATGTTGCCGTTATCGTCGAAACGGATGTTGTTGTTCATAAATTTATTCCTTTCTATTCAATATTCTGTTCCTGATTTTTGTAAGCGGAACGGTTGGATTGAGCCGTCAGTTTCTTCGCTTCTTCAAGGCGTTTGAGAACAGACGGCTTTTCGTTTTCTTTATGTTCCATAGCTTGATTCACTATGTATCTGATTTCTTCAAGCTCACGGAGTTCGGATTGATGGGTGGATAGGTTGGCGGTTAATGATTTCTGATGTTCCGTTAATGCAGATATTTCAGATTTCATCTCTGCTTTTGCACTCGGTTTGCATTCGGGATTTGCTTTCATATATCTGACTGCCGTTTTGTATTTCTCGATTTCGGATTCGTGTTCGGCAAAAAATTTTTCTTTGCTTTTCTCAAAAAATATTTTTGAATATTTATCGTAAACAGCTTTGTATTTTTCATAATCTTCAATCTTTGAAATGTGCTGTTTCAGACGTTTGATTTTCTTTTCATCTGCCTTGATTGTTTTTCTTGTTTTGTCAATCGGGTTCAGAATTTCATTCAGTTCATCAAGAGTACGGATATTTCTGTTTTGCAGAATCATAATTGCCTGCGATATTTTCTTTAAATCTGTGACAGAGCCTTTTGTCTGTGCAGATTTGTTCCAATCACTTCTGCCTTCTTTTCGCATATCGAGATATGTATTCAGAATATCAATAAGCGTTGTTTCGGGTTGATTGAATTTCTCAAGTTCCGCTTTGATTTCTTCAATCCAGCTTTTCAAAATCTTGATTTTCTCTTTGATTTCTGTAAGCAAAGCGTTTGTTGATTTTATCAATCTGTTCTTATCACCCTTATCGGTTTTTATACCTTTGCTTTCCATCTGACGGACTGCAACTCCTTCGTGAACGGTAGGAATTTTATCAACACCTTGTCGCTCATAACTGCGATAATCAATTCTGTCGGCAAGTTGTTTTTCTTCGAACTTTTCGTTGCACATTCTTGCCCATTCCAAACGCCAATGTTCAAGAGTTTCGGGTTTGCCCCAATCGGTTGTCGGTACGGCAGAGTAGATGTAATTTCCGTTATGGTCGGTTACTCTTTCTCCGTTTCGGTCAAGTTCATAAACACGTTTTTGTTTGTTGCCCCATTCACCGTTTTCTTCTATCGGTCTTATCGGACACAACACGTGAACGTGCGGATTTGCAATGCCGTTTGTTTTGGGAGAATGAATTGCGAAGTCGGCAATCATTCCTCTTTCAACAAACTGCTCCCGTATGAATCTCTTTGCAAGTGAAATATTTTCCTCCATTGTAAATTCATTCTGCAATGCAAAATCAAAACTGTATGCAAGCTGAGCCTTTTTGCCTTTTTCGATTTTCTCAACTTCGTTCCATAGTGTTTCTCTGTCGGAAAGATTTTTCGGAACATACTCGGGCAACATAATTCCCGATTCAACAACTCCGCCTTTTCGGGTGTAGTCGCTGACTTCACCGTAATATTCGCTCTTTAGTTTTTCGCCTGCACGGTATGCAGCACAAGCAACAGCACTCTGACCCGAACTCCGTTTTATCTGTGTAACGTGGAAATGAAAAAGTGACATTACGGCATCAACCTTTCAAGATACTTTTTCACTTCGGGCAGATCGAAAATGAATTCGGCAAGCTGATAAAAATCAGCAGAAGTCATATCCTTTGTTTCGGGACAGACACTTTCAATCGCACCGCCTTTTTCACAAAGACGGTGAGT
>JBGVNA010000067.1:0-2856 GCA_045125175.1 Acutalibacteraceae bacterium | reverse complement strand
GACAGTGCAGCCCACATGAATGTTGAAGCAGTTCCAACAGGTTCTTTAAGTCTTGATATTGCCCTTGGTGTGGGCGGTATTCCAAAGGGCCGTATTATAGAAATTTATGGTCCTGAATCCAGTGGTAAAACCACAGTTGCTTTACATATGGTTGCAGAAATTCAAAAGCGTGGCGGTATTGCCGGTTTCATCGATGCAGAACATGCTCTTGACCCTGTTTATGCAAAAAACATTGGTGTAGATATCGACAATTTATATATTTCCCAGCCTGATAACGGTGAGCAGGCACTTGAAATTGCTGAAGCACTTGTTCGTTCAGGTGCTCTGGATGTTGTTGTTATTGACTCGGTAGCCGCTCTTGTTCCCCGTTCCGAAATTGAAGGTGAAATGGGCGATTCACATGTAGGCGCACATGCAAGACTTATGTCACAGGCTCTCAGAAAAATTGCGGGTGCTGTTGCGAAGTCAAATACAATTATAATCTTTATCAATCAACTTCGTGAAAAAGTCGGTGTTATTTACGGTAATCCCGAAGTCACAACAGGCGGCAGAGCTCTTAAATTCTATGCAACAATGAGAATCGATGTCAGAAGAACAGAATCGCTTAAAGGCACAGGCAGCGAAGTTATCGGTAACCGAACAAGATGCAAGATTGTCAAGAATAAGGTTGCACCTCCATTCAAGGATGCTGAATTTGACATTATGTACGGCAGAGGTATTTCCAAAGAAGGCGAAATGGTTGATATTGGCGTTAAGTATAATGTAATTCAGAAAAGCGGTGCATGGTTCTCTTATGGCGATATGCGTCTTGGCCAAGGAAGGGATAATGTTAAAGAACTTTTCATAAATTCTCCCGAACTTGCCGAAGAAATCGAAAAGAAGATAGTTGCTGCTATGGCTGAAGCAGCGGAAGCTACTAAAATCAGAAGACCCAGACCCGTTGCGCCTCCTCCGCCTGCTCCGGAACCCACTACAAAAGCAAGCGCAAGGGCCAAGCTTGATATTGTAGTTGATGACGACGAATAATTTATGAAAATATCCGTAAGCAGAGGAAAACAAAATAAAATTCATATTTCCTGTGACGGTGAGTATACATTTACCGTCGATGCTGAATATTGGTTCAGCAGCCCGTATTACGGCAAGGATAATATTGATAATGATGAGGAGTTGACGGCTTTTTATGAAGCCGTCGGCTCTCGTTGTGCTTTTATTGCAGGTTTACGTTTACTTTCTTATAGTGACCACAGTGCAAAAAATCTTATATCAAAGCTTGTTCAAAAAGGACATAAACGTGAATATGCAGAAAATGCTGTTTTAAAACTTGAAGAATACGGCTATGTAAATGACGTAAGATATGCCGAAAGAGTTGCCGAAAGTCTTTCAGAACGCAAAGGGATGAATGTCAGAGCAATTAAAACCGAACTCATAAGAAAAGGAATTTCAAAAGAAATTGCCGATATTGTTACGGAAAAACTTGACTTTGACCCGATTTTGCGTATTATAGATTTATTGAACACGAAATATGCACATAAAATATACGACGAAAAAGGCGTTAAACGAACTGTTGCTTCCTTGCAAAGACTCGGCTACAGATGGTCGGATATAAACAGTGCATTCCGCAGACTTGAAATTGAAACGGAGGATATTGACGATGTATAAAATCGGAATGATTTCTCTCGGCTGCCCCAAAAACCAGGTTGATGCAGAAAGAATGCTTGCACAGCTTGACAAAAATGAATTCACCATTGCAGATTGCTATGACGGTGTAGATGCTGTTATTGTCAATACCTGCGGTTTTATTGATGCTGCAAAACAAGAAGCAATAGAAAATATCCTTGAAATGGCCCAGCTTAAAGAAGAAGGACTTGTTAAGAAAATTATTGTTACCGGTTGTCTTGCGCAGCGTTATAAAGAGGAAATTTTTGATGAAATGCCCGAGGTTGACGCTGTTATAGGAATCGGCGCAAACGGCAAAATTGCTGATATAGTTAAAAATGTAATTGAGGGAGAAAGGCAATACGATATGCCTTGCAACGAGGAACTTCCTCTTACCGGTGAAAGACTTCTCACAACGCCCGAATATTGGTCTTACCTTAAAATTGCAGACGGATGCTCAAACAGATGCACATATTGCGCAATTCCTTCTATCAGAGGAAATTACAGAAGTGTTGAATTCGAAACTCTTATCAATGAAGCAACTCAACTGGCTGCAGCGGGAACAAAAGAGCTTGTTCTTATTGCTCAGGATACAACAAATTACGGCGTTGATTTATACGGAAAAATCCGCCTTCCGGAGCTTCTTGATGCTCTTTGCGATATCGAAGGCATTGAATGGATAAGAATGCTTTATTGCTACCCCGATAAAATTACCGATGAACTGCTTGAAACCATGGCAAGGCAGCCGAAAGTTCTGCCTTATATTGATTTACCGCTTCAACATGCAGACGATAACATCCTTAAAGCCATGAACAGAAGGGGAAACAGTGCATTTTTACGTGATACAATTAAAAAAATACGAGATACATTACCCGATGCTGTTATCAGAACAACGTTTATCGTCGGTTTCCCCGGTGAAGGTGAAAAAGAATTTGAAAACCTTGCCGAATTTGTAAACGAAATTGAATTTGATCGACTTGGCTGCTTCGAATTTTCGCCTCAGGAAGGTACTCCTGCTTTTGATATGGAAGATGATGTTGACAGCGATACAAAGCTTCGCAGAGGTGAAATCATCATGCAGGATCAGCTTGAAATTGTAACCCTCAAAAACAACGAAAGAATCGGTAAAACATATAAAGTTCTTGTTGAGGATTATGACGGATACAGCGACAGCTATAACGGCAGAACATATATGGATGC
>JBGVNA010000066.1:0-4145 GCA_045125175.1 Acutalibacteraceae bacterium | reverse complement strand
CTTTTCTGCTGATGTCCCTTGCATAAAGCTCGTTGATTACATTTCTTATCGGTGCAAATTCGTTGTCACCGTCTGCACTGTCAACTCCGTCATTTATTGCAATGAACCGGACATTTTTCTGCGGAAAGTAGTTGTCGGTATTCCGTTTTGCTGTATGCTTTCAATCAGCATATTCATTTCATCATTATCGGGTACGCTGAACGGGTGACCTTCAAACTGATGAAGCTTTTCAATGGGTATGTTTACTGTTGATTCTGACATTAAATTTTCCTTTCTATTCAATATTCTGATTTTGTGTTTTGATATTTTGTCTTTCGGTTTGAGGTTGGTTTTGCTCTGCTGCTTTGACATTTGCCATAACAACCGAAATGATATATTTTGCTCGTTTGAGTTCTTCAAGGCTGCCGTAATTACTTTCAATTAAAGCTTCATCGGTGGTTTTTTCTTTTTGCAGTTTTTCAAGTTCGGCTTTCAGAAATTTGGTTGTTGCGTTCGGATTTTCATCAACCCATCGTTTCGCTCGGTAGAATGAATTTAATTCCTTACTGTGTTCGGTTTTGAATTTATCTCTGCCGAATTTCTTTTTGCTGTATTCATCTGCAACAGTTTTATATTTCGAATAATCGCCGATGAATTTAATTCCCTTTTTGAGTTCTTTGATTTTTTCATCGGCGGTGTCGATGCGGCTTTGAACCGTAGAAACTTCTTCAATCATTTTCCATAAAGAATCTGCAGTAGTGATGTTATGTTGCTGAAGAAAAGCGAGTGTTTTTGAAACTTGCTTCAAATCAACCGCTAAATCTTTATTGTAATAGTATCTGCTTTTTCCGTTATGTGCTTCTTGCCGTGAGTTCAGGTAGTCGATGAGAATATCTGCGATGGTCGGTTCTTTTTCTTCTTTGAATTCGGAAAGAATTTTTTTGATTTCTTCAATCCATTCTATCAATTCAGCAAGGCAGCTATGACGAATACCGTCAGATGCTTGCGGACGGCGGTGCAAATCTGAATCAGATTAAACCGGTCAAATCTATTGATACAGAAAAAAAGAAGGAATTTTTCTTCTCACACATAATCGAGGAGTAATTATGATTTCAGAGAATACAAAGGCAATTGACAGAGCAAACGAGCTTATTTCCAGAGGTCTGACCGATGAAAAAATCATTGCCGATATAATCAAAAATGAAAAACCGATTCCCAAAAGACTTCCTGCGGAGTTATATGACAAGGTCAATTATATGTGCCGCAGATGGATGGACAGAATTGCACGTTTTGAAATTGAATATGATTTTATTCCGAATATCAGAGTGCTGAAAACCGTTCTTCTCTGCCTTATTGAATCTGCACCTGTTTTTCATTCAAAGTTCATTGACAACCACATAAATCCTTATTGGAAAGTTTCAGATTATCATATTGACGATATTTTTTCTGTAAGAGAAACAATGAATCTTGAGCGTTCTGCAGACGACTTTCTGCTTCAGGGTATTCCCGTAGAAAGTAACGTTCAGATTAAAATCGGTCTTTTCTTCTGCGAGGGCAAGTGCAGACTTTGTTTTATTTTCAATCATATGTGTATGGATGGCGGCGGATTGAAAAGCTTTCTGAACGATATGTTCAAAGGCTATGACAGCTATATGAAAAACGGAACGGTTTCTGTGTACCACTCAAATAAATCCCGTGCATATGAGCGTGTTTACGATGATATGAGCGAAGCAGACAGAAATACGGCAAAAAAGCTTTTTGCGGCAGTTTCATCAAAAGATAAACACACCCTGCCTTTCACCGAAACAAAAGACACCGACAGAAAAATATTTGTCCGCAAGAAAATCGGAGCAGATATTTTTGAACCTGCAAGATTAAAGGCGAAAGAGTTGGGTGCAACGGCAAACGACCTTATTTCTGCCGCATATATCAGAGCTTTTTATGATGTATCGGGTTGTTCCGAATCAGAAAGAGTCGGCATATCCTCTGCGGTTGATTTGAGAAGATACATAAAATATCCCGAAAATATCGGCTATACAAATCACACGGCATTCACACCCTGCGTTGTTGATTCAAAGGGAAAAACGATGGCAGACACTCTGAAATCAGTTACAAAAAGCACACAAGAAGTGAAGAAAGATAAGTTTATGGGTCTTCACGGTCAGCCTTTGTTATTTGCCTTATAGCGGCTATTGGCGGTACTTGTTTCGGTATTTTCTTATCTAATGACGAAACTACGGGAACGGACAAAACAATGTCACAAGCAATATCTGAATTGACATCCGAGCATTATGCGAATCTTACAGCGATGAAAACATCGTATTCCTATGATTTGTTTGAGGTACAAGGAAATTCCTCAATAAACTGGAAAGATGTTCTCGCAATATATGCAGTAAAGACTACAACATCAACTGAGGAAGCTATGGAAGTAGTTACTCTCGATGAAAAGAAACTTGAACTGCTCCGTGAGATAGTCAATGATATGAATACTATGACGGGTGTTGTTACTCCTAAACTTGTAGCAGAAACTACAGTTACAACAGATGCCGAGGGTAATCCCGTAAAGACTACAACCTATGTTACAAAAAAGGTTTTAACTGTTGTCATAGCACAGCTTAATGCAAATCAGATTGCCGAGATTTACAAATTCAATGATGAACAAAAAACACAGTTAGCAGAACTGATGAGCGAGGAATATGACCCGTTGTGGCTTGAACTCATAGGTGCTAACGGAGATATTATCATCGGCGAAGGAAGTTGGCAAGGAACAGATATGTTCACTTGGCCACTCGCCGTTGACGGTACAATAACCTCCCGTTTCGGTACAAGAAAAGACCCTATATCGGGAGAAATCAAAACTCACGGCGGAACAGATATAGCTTCTGCTACGGGAACATCAATACTCGCTGCTGCGGAAGGAACTGTTGTTTCTGCCACATGGCATAACTCATACGGTTACTATGTAAAAATAAAACATAATGACACATATTCAACCCTCTATGCCCACTGCTCTGCCCTACTTGTTTCGGCAGGTCAGACAGTAAAACAAGGACAAGTCATTGCACAAGTCGGCTCAACAGGTTATTCAACCGGACCGCATTTGCATTTTGAGGTAATTCAGAACGGAGTAAGAATTGATGCTTTGTGTTTTTTTGATACAGAATTGCATTAATTGAGTAAATCTATTATACAACAAATTAAAACGAACCTTTAAGTGCAAACTATAGTTACATTTAAAGGTTCGTCTGACAAGACTAATAAGTATGTTTAAAAACTCTTATGATGCATACTGTATGAAATTGTAGAAATCAATCATCATTTATATCATCAAATATTATAGGGATTTCTTTTTTGAAGTTTATTAATAGTTTTTTCGCAACTTCTCTCATTTGTGGATGGGAACGTTTTGAGGTCCTTAATATAAAGAAATGACGCCATTCTCTTAAATTCATTGTTACAAACATCTCGGTTTTAATACTATTAGGAAGAATACTTCTTGCTTCTTCAGGAGAAGCACCTGAAAGGATCATGTTATTATATGTATCCTCTATAAATTTCATGCTTTCTTCCCACAAACGATATTGTTCCGAACCATTAATCCAAAAAGAAGGCCTAATAAATGTAAGCTGATTGTCAAATTTATCTGAAGAGTAGTTGCAATATCTAGTACTTTCTTGACTATAACTGGCTATTCTGTGTCTAACAATTTCATGGCTAACGCCTCTATCACATATTATTTTTACAGAAACATTAACGTGTTCAATAACCGATTCATGTCCAGAAGCCATCAGGGTTTTTACAAATTTTAGTGCAGAAGTATCTGTGATTTTTAATTCACTTTTGTAACAGACTCGACCTGCCTTTTCTATTTTTTTTAGTATCTCTAAGCCATCCAACTCATCGATTATTATACAATCTGCATCAATAACTCTCATCTTTATACCTCTTTGATAATTATAATGCTATTATAATATCATATGTTGAATTCTTTTTCAAGCATAATTGATGATAAAAGTAATGTTAATTTGTAGGTTTACAATAGAAGTGTTACAAAAGCGAAAAAATAAATGACGAATGGAAAAACCTGTGTTACAGTTAAGTTGCTCAGACAAAACCGACAGGAGGTTAACCATTCGTCATGACAACTGTAACACAAACAATGAGGT
>JBGVNA010000065.1:0-5221 GCA_045125175.1 Acutalibacteraceae bacterium | reverse complement strand
AAGCGGTAAGGGACTTGAAAAATTCCAGCCGGCAGTCAGAGAGGTTCTTAAAGAAAAAATCAAAGCCAATACCGAAAAGGGTATGCCGGGTAAAGCACTCAGAGTTATGGTTGTCGGTATTCCCAACACGGGCAAATCCTCATTCATTAACCGTATGGCGGGCAAATACCGCGCTAAGGTTGCGGACAAGCCCGGTGTAACAAGAGGCAATCAGTGGTTTGCCATCGGTTCGGGCATTGAATTGCTTGATACTCCCGGCGTGCTCTGGCCGAAATTCGAAGATCCCGAGGTCGGCTTCAAGCTTGCCTTTATCGGCTCAGTTAAGGATGAAATTCTTGACAGTCAGGAAATTGCGGTGAGGCTTTTGCTTGTTATGCAGAAGAATTATCCCGAACGCCTTGCGGAAAGATATAAAATAAGCGATTTTGAGGAGCTTGAGCCTTATGAGCTGCTTGAACTTATCGGTGCAAAAAGAGGTATGCTCATCAAAGGCGGCGAAACAGATACCGAAAGAGCGGCGGTCATGCTGCTTGATGAATACAGAAGTGGAAAACTGGGCAAATTGACCTTGGATTAATGTGACAGATTAAGGTGTGATACGATGAAAAAAAGAATGACGGTTTTCATTGCGATTATCATTGTTCTTGATATTATTGCAATGGGTGTTATCTTTTTCGGCAACGGAGAGTCGCGCCCCGATATAAGTGCCGATGTTGCTCCCGGTGCGGACCCTTCAACAACTCAACAGGCAGAGCTGTTTTCAAGGGTAAGCTTTGTTGCGGTTGGCGATAACCTTATTCATGATACCGTTTATGAGCAGGCTGCGGCAAGAAGCAGCAGCGGCTATGATTTTTCGGATGCTTATGAAAGAATTGCTGATAAAATATCAGAGCCCGATGTTGCAATTCTTAACCAGGAAACGATAATTTCAACCGAGCATAATGTTTCAAGCTATCCCATGTTCAACTCTCCCGTTGAAGTTGGCGATGAAATGCTTGAAATCGGTTTTGATGTTTTTAACATCGCAACCAACCATTCAATTGACTGCGGCGAAAAAGGCCTTGTTTCCGCAATCAATTTCTGGAAGAGCAAAAACGCAGTAACAACAGGCGCATACCTCAATAACGATGATTTTAATAACATTCCCATGCGAGATGTCAACGGTGTTAAGATTGCCTATCTCGGATTAACGGAATCAACAAACGGGCTTTCTCTCCCCGATGATTCCGATGTTATTCTCGTTAAGGCTTCAGATGAATCCTTGCTTCAGCAGAGAATAATGAAAGCCAAGGAAACCGCGGATGTTGTAATAGTCAATGCTCATTGGGGCAATGAATATACCCATGAGCCTACAAATGCTCAGCGTGAGCTTGCTCAGAAGCTTGCTGCATGGGGCGCAGATGTTATCATCGGCCATCATCCCCATGTTATTCAGCCCGTTGAATATATCACGAATTCCGATGGCAGAAAAACTCTGGTTGCATATTCTTTGGGTAACTTCATTTCAGCTCAGAACAGAGGGCCGAGAATGCTCGGCGGTATGCTGAATTTTGAAATTGTGAAAAACAACACAACAGGTGAAATTGCTCTTGAAAATGTTAAGTTTTCGGGCGTTGTTACACATTACGGCTACGGCTATTCAAACATCAGAGTTTATGCTCTTGAAAATTATACCGAGGAGCTTGCTTCAAAGCACGGTGTTCTCAGCAAAACCTCTGATTTCAGTCTGCAATATCTTTATGATATACTCAATGATGTTATAGATAAACAGTTTCTTTAAATAATACAGGGCGGCCCGAGGTCGCCCGTTTTGAATTTTGGCGGGAGGTAAACATATGGATTTTCAGTATGAAATAAACGCAAAAGAAAAGGGTTATAAAGCTGTTTGCGGCGTCGATGAAGCAGGCAGAGGTCCTCTTGCAGGACCTGTTTTTGCAGCAGCGGTTATTCTGCCCGAAAATTGTGTTATCGAGGGTCTTAATGATTCAAAAAAGATATCCGAAAAAAAGCGAGATGCTTTGTTTGATGTGATAAAAGAAAAGGCGATAAGCTGGAGCGTTGCAAGCGTTGATGAAAAGATTATTGATGAAATCAATATTCTTCAGGCTACATATCTTGCAATGAGAAAAGCCGTTGAAGGCCTTGATATTCCTGCAGATTACGCTCTTATAGACGGTAACAGAATGCCTCCGCTTTCAATTGACGGCGAAACAATAATCAAGGGTGATGCAAACAGCCCCTCAATTGCCGCCGCCTCAATTCTCGCAAAGGTCAGCAGGGATAGTTTTATGCTTGAGCTTGCGAAAAAATATCCGCAGTATCAGTTTGAAAAGCACAAGGGCTACGGCACTAAGCTGCATTATGAAATGCTTGTTGAGCACGGGATTTCCGATTGCCACCGCAAATCATTCCTTACAAGGTTTGACGGTGCAAAGAAATGATAAAAAATAAAACAGGCGTATGGGGTGAAGTTTTCACTGCACGCTATTTAAGGGACAGAGGCTATAATATTCTCAGTTCAAACTATATATGCCGGTTTGGCGAAATGGATTTAATTGCCGAAAAAGACGGCACTGTTTGCTTCGTTGAGGTCAAAACAAGAAACGAAAAAACCGATATCAGACCCATGGAAGCAGTTGATGCAGGCAAAATTCAAAGGCTTGAAATGACAGCAAAAAATTTTCTTTCATTTACTAAAAATGACGGTATGGTTCGCTTTGATGTTTGTGAAGTTTATCTTGATGATAACAACCTGCTTGCAAGCATAAACTATATAGAAAATGCTTTCTGAGGGTGATAAAATGAACCTTTTTGACCTGCATTGCGACACGGCGGGCGAGTGCTTTAACCGAAAAAATCCTCTTTTTGACGGAAATATGCATATTAATATTTGTAAAGGTGGATGCCTTGACAAATGGGCTCAGCTTTTTGCAATATGGATACCCGATGAGCTTCGTGGAAAAGAAGCCCGGAGATATTTTGAAAAAGTGCTTCTTAATTTCAAAGATGAAATTCAACATAACAACTCAAAAATCAAGCTTTGTCAAGGTGTTTCGGATTTTGACGGTTCGTTCATAAACCGAAAATGTGCAGCTTTTCTTGCGTGTGAAGGTGCTTCTCCGTTTGCGGATTCCGAGGGCGCATACCGTGCAAAAGAGTACGGTGTAAAGCTTATAACCTTGACGTGGAACAGTGAAAATGAAGTGGGATATGGTTGCCAATCGGGTGCTGATTCGGGGCTTAAAACTGCCGGCAAAGTTCTTTTAAAGAATATGGAACGGCTTAAAATCGTTGCCGATGTTTCCCATCTTAACAGAGCGGGATTTTACGATGCAATTTCAAGTGGCGCAAGTGTAATAGCATCGCACTCAAACAGTGAAAGTGTGCTTTTGAAAACCCGGAAGGACAGCAAAGATAAATTTTTCTCCTGCCGCCGAAATCTTAACGATGAGCAGATAAAATTACTTATTGAATGCAAAGGTTTAATCGGAATAAATTTTTGCCGCAGCTTTCTCGGTGACAGAGATGATGACGGCTTTGAAGCTATTTACCGTCATATGTCGCATATGCTTTATATGGGTGGCGAAAATGTTCTTGCAATCGGCTCGGATTTTGACGGTTGTGAAATTAATCCCGAGCTTGCGGGTGTTGATAAAATTCCCGCTTTGCAGGCTTATCTTGCCGAAAAAGGCTTTGATAATGAACTGCTTCGGAAGATTTTCTTTAAAAATGCCGAGAAATTCTTCAAAAACATTTTACAAAACTGATATTATATGATACAATATTATGAATTAATTTCCGAAAAGGATGATGTTTAATGAATTATGTAAGCACAAGAGATACTTCGGTCAAGGTTACTGCTTCTCAGGCTATTACCAAGGGTATTTCTTCCGAAGGCGGACTTTTCGTGCCCGAAAATCTTCCTAAGGTTGCAATGGCTGAAATCGAAAAGCTTGCAGGGCTTGATTATATCGGCAGAGCAAAGTCAATACTTTCTCTGTTTTTAACCGATTTCACCGAAGAAGAGGTTGATTCCTGCGTAAAGGGCGCATATGAAACAGGCTTCTCGGATGCTAAGGTTGCTCCTCTTGAAAAAATTGAGGATGGTGTTCACATTCTCGAGCTTTTCAAGGGCCCTACCTGTGCATTCAAGGATATGGCTCTTCAGATTCTTCCCAGACTTCTCACCGTTTCAAGCGGCAAAGCTGCAAAGGGAACCAAAATTGTTATTCTCGTTGCAACCTCAGGCGATACGGGCAAGGCTGCGCTTGAAGGCTTCAAGGATGTTGAAAACACTCAGATTCTTGTTTTCTATCCCAGCGACGGTGTAAGCCCCATGCAGAAGCTTCAGATGTGTACTCAGGAAGGTAATAACGTTGCTGTTTGTGCAATTGAGGGTAACTTCGACGATGCTCAGAGCGGCGTTAAGAGAATTTTTACCGATAAGGCAATCGGCGAAAAACTTGCCGAAAATTCAATGGCATTTTCATCTGCAAACTCAATCAACTGGGGCAGACTCTGTCCTCAGATTGTCTATTATTTCTCTGCTTATGCAGAGCTTCTTGCAAAAGGTGAAATCAAAGCTGGAGATGAAATCAATGTTGTTGTTCCCACAGGTAACTTCGGCAATATCCTTGCTGCATATTATGCAAAGGAAATGGGTCTGCCTGTAAAGAAGCTTATCTGTGCTTCAAACAGCAACTCTGTTCTCACCGAGTTCCTCACAACCGGTGTTTATAACAGAAACCGGGAGTTCTTCACAACAATTTCACCCTCAATGGATATTCTTATTTCCAGCAACCTTGAAAGACTTCTCTATTCCGTAAGCGGCAGCGAAAACGTAACCGCATGGATGAAGCAGCTTTCAGAAAACGGTAAATATGAAGTTGATGCTGCAACTCTTGAAGCTATCAAGTCACTTTTTGCCGCAGGCTGCTGCAACGATGACGAAACAAAAGAAACAATTGCAAAGATTTTCAAAGAAAAGAATTATCTTTGCGATACTCATACAGCAGTTGCCGTTAAGGTATACTATGACTACAAAGCAAAAACAGGCGATGCAACGCCCGCTGTTATCGCTTCAACCGCAAGCCCCTTCAAATTCAGCGCAGCAGTTCTTGAAGCTGTTGAAGGCAAAACAGACGGTCTTGATGAATTTGAAATGGTTGAACGCCTCGCCGAGGTAACAGGAAAAAGCTGCCCCGAACAGCTTGCAAATCTT
>JBGVNA010000064.1:0-32117 GCA_045125175.1 Acutalibacteraceae bacterium | reverse complement strand
CCAGCGAAACCGTGCTTTGAACAAACTCGGCAGCGGCAAGGGCTGCTGCGCCGTTTTCGCCGTGTGCAATGCATCGTGTGAAATTATATTGGCCGCTCTGAGCCATTATGGCGGCTCTTGCAGCAAGCTTTTTCAGGCGGATATCCTCGGGCATGCCTGCTTTGATTTCGTTTCTGATTTTGCTGAATTCACCCAAGTCATCTCTGAAAATTTCGCCGTTTGTTGCGGCGGCAAGTGAATGCTCGGGTATGTAAAGCCAGTCATGCAGAGTTTCGGGCGCACCTTTTCTGCCTGTCAAAGGCAGATAGAAATCGGAAACTGATTTTACCCCGTAGCGTGCAGTGCCGTAGGAATTGGTTTTTCCTTTTTCAAAATCCATGAAAATTCTCGGCAGCCTGCCGTATGCTCTTGCAAGTTTAAAGCCGAAAAGCTCGTTATCCTCATCGGTCAGCCACAGGCAGAAGCCTGCGCCGAAATCGTGATCACGGGAAATTTCATCGTCAAAGCCGAAGCAGTCTGAGCCGGGACCCGCAAGGCCGACGGCGATTCTGCCTTCAAATTCGGGGAATTGCTCTTTTATCATCGGAATGCCGAATTCCTCATAGTATCGGCGGCTTAGTTCAAGACCCTGCATAGATTCTGTCCGCCCTTTCGTTCAGTTGTTTCTCAGCAAGAAAAAAGCCGAAAAAGCCGAAAGACGGTGCGCATTTTCTGCATGTGAATGCGTATTTCTCGTAGCCGAAATAATCGGAACATTCGAGAATATCAAGTGCCTTTTCCATAAGGGTATTTATTCTTTCGTCTTCATTGCTGATTTCATGATAAAGATGAGCGAGGTTAACGCATGAAACCGCTGTTTCAAGCTCGCTTTTCGGGCTGCTCTCTGTAATTTTTATTGCCTTGAGGAAATATTCTTCCGCTTCGGAATATTTTTTCAAATCCTGCAGAGCGAGAGCCATGTTATTGTAAAGACCTGCAAAAAGAGGGTCGTTTTCGTTTAAGTTGATACGGTAATTTTTAAGCGCTTTATTATAAAATTCCATTGCTTCTGCGCTTTTGCCGAAGGATTTCATTGTGGTTGCGCCGTTAAGATAAACCGTTGCGGCAGAGGGCTTTTCGCTTATTCCGAGAAATTCAATCAGCGCAAAGGCATCGTTTATTGCGCCCATCCCCTCCGCTTCTTCTTTTGTTTGGCGGTAATAGCCTATCATTTCGTTAAGAACGGTCAGCTCGCCGTTTTTATCGTCCGCATGAATTGCTCTGTTTCGCCAATCGAGCAAACAGCGGCCTGCTCCCTGCAAATCTTCTTTTGCAAAGAACGAATCGAGCTCAGTTATGAAGTTGCGTATTGAAATTTTGGCCATAAACTGCCTTTCCGCATTGCAATAATAATGCAAATATGTTATATTGATATCAGAAATTTAATTCAGGTGGTATTTATGGATAACGGATTTTTTGCGATGGTTTCAAGAATGAAATATATTAACCGCTGGGCACTTATGAGAAACGAGCACAGCGAAAATTTATGCGAACACAGCTTTGAGGTTGCTGTTATTGCTCACGCCCTTGCCGTTATAGGCAACAAGCGTTTCGGCAAAAATATCAACGGAGAAAGAGCTGCGCTTATCGGGCTTTATCATGACACACCCGAAACGCTTACGGGCGATATGCCCACCCCCATTAAATATTACAGCGAAGATGTTCGCCTTGCTTATAAAACTGTTGAAGAAAATGCCTGCAGGAGCCTTGTTGCGATGCTTCCCGAGGATTTCAGAGAGGAATATTCCGCAATGTTTATGCCCGAAGACGGGGATGAGGAGCTCTGGAAGCTCGTTAAGGCGGCGGATAAAATCAGCGCATTGATAAAGTGCATTGAAGAGAAAAAGGCGGGCAACAGTGAATTCGTAAAAGCAGGTGAGGGCATAAGAGATGCCATTGACAGCCTTGATTTGCCCGAAGCAAAGGTTTTTGTTGAAGAATTTTTGCCTGCATATGAAATGACACTGGATGAGCTGAGATAAATTATAAACCGAGCAGTTTTCGTGCGTTTTCGCCGAGAACTGCTTTTTCTTCTTCTGAAGTAAGACCAAAGCATTTTATGAGCTCTATATCCTGTGACGGTGCATTCCACGGTGCATCGCTGCCGAAAAGAATTTTGTCAACGCCGTGGATATCAATAATTTCCTTTGCGTATCGTGGTGTAATCGTTCCGTAGCAATATGCGGTGTCGAAATAAATATTTTTGCCTGCAAGGTGCTTGCGGGTTTCGGGCAGCGACCATATGCCGCCGAAATGCGCCGCAACAACGGGTGCTCCGCCGAATGCGGGCAGAACGCTTGCGAGTGCCTCAGCAGTGCAATGAACAGGCTCGGGGTAACCGATATCATAGCCGCAGTGAAAAAGCGTTATCATGCCCAAAGAACCGATTTTTTCATATATGGGCAGCATTCGTTCTTCGTCAACAAAAAATCCCTGATAATCAGGGTGGAGCTTAACCCCTTTAATACCGTTCGCTTTGAGCCTTTCAAGCTCGTCCAAAGCATCGGGGCTGTCGGGGTGAATGCTGCCGAAGGGTATAATTCCCTCAACCTCTTTCAGAGAAATTGCAAAGTTGTTAACGCTTGTCTGCTGATGCGGATTTGTGGCAATGTTGAGCACAACGGAATAATCAACTCCGTCGCTTTTTTGCAGGGCAAGCAGGCTGTCAACCGAGCCGTTGTGAAAAGGTCTTGTTATTCCCGAGCGGAGCCTTAATTGCTCAATTGCTCTTTCTGCAATTTTATCGGGGAAACAGTGGGTATGGAAATCTATAACCATTTTTACGCCTTCAATCAAATAATTTATATTATTTTACACCCAAAACAAAGCTATATCAATAACAAAATATAATTTTTTAAAATAATACTTGATATTTAAAACATTATGTGTTAGAATATCAACAGTAGGATTATGTATTTCATGAGAGTGGGGCGACCCGCTCTTTTGTTTATGTAGAAATTATTTTTCATAAAAAGAAATAAAGGAGAATGACCCATGGCAAAAGGAAAGGGCGGCAACACCGTAGCCGCTGTTTGGGAGATTGCAGAGCCCATCGCCGAGCAGCTCGGCCTTGATATCTGGGATATCCGTTTTGTTAAGGAAGGTGCAGACTGGTTTCTTCGCATTTTCATTGATAAAGAGGGCGGCGTAGGCATCACTGATTGTGAGAATATGAGCCGTGCAATAGATAAGCCTCTTGATGATGCAGACCCCATTGAGCAGAGCTACTGCCTTGAGGTTTCTTCACCCGGAGTTGAAAGAGAGCTCACAAGAGAAACTCACTTTGAGGTGTGCAAGGGCGAAAAAATCAAAGTTAAGTTTATCAGAGCCGTTGAGGGTGTGCGCGAATTTGCGGGCGTGCTTGAGGATTTTGACGGCAAGGCGATTACCATGCGCCTTGAGGACGGCAGCGCAATGAGCTTTGAGAAAAAAGAAACAAGCTATATTAAACTTGATGATTTCAGTTTTTAATTGAAAGGAATTGTTCAAAGATGAAAAACAACGAATTTTTTGAGGCGGTAAAATACCTCAGCAAAGAAAAGAAAATTGCAGAGGATGCTCTGTTTGAAGGTATTCAGAGAGCAATCGTAACATCGGTTAAAAGAGACTATAATAACAAGGACATCGTTTTCTGCGAAATCGACCCCAAGGAGCAGCTTTTCAGAGTTTTTGTCCGCAAGAATGTTGTTACCGAAGTGCTTGACCCCGATGAGGATATGACTGTTGAGCAGGCAAAGAGATTCAAGCCCAACGCTCTCGCAGGCGATATCGTTGAAATCGAGCTTGAAACAAAAGAAGTAAGCCGCATTGCCGCAGAAAAGGGTAAGCACATTCTCCGTCAGGCAATCAGAGAGGCTGAGCACGGCCAGATTAAAGCTGAGTTTGAAAACAAGAAGCAGGAAATCGTTACTGCCAAGGTTTCAAAAATCGACCCCGTATCTCTTGATGCAATCGTTGAAATCGGCAAAATCAGCGAAAGACTTCTCAGAAGTGAGCAGCTTCCTACAGATAACTTCACAGAGGGTGACCTTATCAAGGTTTATGTTGCCGAAATCAGAGAAGCAACAAAGGGTCCCAAGGCTACGATTTCAAGAACACATCCCGGCCTTGTCCGCCGACTTCTTGAAAGCGAAGTTCCCGAAATTTTTGACGGCACGGTTGAAATCATGTCCGTTTCCCGTGAAGCAGGCTCAAGAAGCAAAATTGCCGTTCACAGCGCAGATGAGAATGTTGATCCCGTTGGCGCATGTATCGGTCAGAGAGGCGCACGAATCAACAAAATCGTTGAAATTCTCGGCGGTGAAAAGCTTGATGTTGTCCGCTACAGCGATAACCCCGCTGAATATATCGCAGCTGCTCTTGCTCCCGCAGACGTAATTTCCGTAACAATCGAAAACGAAGAGGAGCACTCCTGCAAGGTTGTTGTTCCCAACGGTCAGCTTTCACTTGCTATCGGCAACAAGGGTCAGAATGCCCGCCTTGCCGCAAAGCTCACAGGCTGGAAAATCGATATCAATCCCGAAACAGAAGAACCCGTCATTAATTTTGACGAATAATTAATATAACCCGATTTTAAGAAATAATCTATAAGGAGCTGAACTATGCAGACTCGTCGGATACCAATGAGAAAATGCACAGGCTGCAACGAAATGAAGCCTAAAAAGGAGCTTGTCAGGGTGGTTAAAAGCCCGGAGGGTGAAATATCGCTTGACCTCACCGGCAAAAAGCCGGGCAGGGGCGCATATGTATGCCGTGACGCCGAGTGCCTCGTAAAAGCAAAAAAGGCAAAGAGGCTCGAGAAAGCATTCTCATGTGTAATTCCCGACGGAGTTTACGAGAGAATGGAGGAAGAACTGAAAAATGAATGATAACCCGAAGCTCCTCTCTCTTCTCGGAATGTGCCGCAGGGCAGGCAGATTAAGCTGCGGCCACGATGCGGCAATAGGTTCGGTCAGAAGCAAAAGCGCAAAGCTTTGCCTGCTGAGCTGTGATTCTTCTCAGCGGCTGAGAAAAGAGATTGAGCGTGAAGCGGCGTTTGACGTCAGGGATATTCCCGTCAGAGTGCTGGCTTCAACGATAGACGAAATAGGTAAGGCCACGGGGCTTAAGTCCGCAGTGGTAACTGTTAATGACGAAGGCTTTGCAAAAACAATGCTTGGGCTTCTCGACATCCAATAAGGAGGCTAATCTATGATAAATAAATACAGAGTGCATGAAGTCGCTAAGGACTTTGATATTAAAAGCAACATAGTTGTTGATTTGCTGGCAAAATATTTTGACGGCCAGAAAAAGCATATGACGGCTCTTGAAGAAGATGAGCTTGATATGATTTTTGAAACCTTCACAAAGGAGAATGAGGTAGCAGACCTTAACGAATATTTTGAGTTTGTTCCCGCTGCCAAGAAGGCAAAGGAAGCTCCCGCTGAAAATACAGAGGAAAAGGCGGAGCCTGCTCCCGAGAAGAAGGAAGAAAAGAAGGCTGAAAAGGCTCCTGAAAAGAAGGCAGAGCCTGCAAAGAAAGCAGGGGAGAAGAAGCCTGCTCCCGAAAAGAAAGAGCAGAAGAAGGAGAAAAAGCCCGAGCAGAAGCCCGTTCAGAACAATGCAAAGGCAGATAAGCTTCCTCCCATGCCCAAAAAGCAGCCTAAGCCCGAGAATAAACCTCAGGATAACAAGCCCATGCAGTCCAGAACAAAGGGCGAAATGAGAACGATCGATACCCGTGCGGATAACGTTGATCTTGAAAAATATAATGAGAGATATGAAAATATCGCTCCTGAAAACAAGACAAAGCAGCATGAGGGTGCTGTTAAGAAGCAGAAGCTCAAGCAGAAGAGCCATCAGTACAGAAAGCAGGGCGGTATGCGTACCTCAAGACGTGAAACCGAAGCCGAAAGACTCAAGAGAATTGCTGCCGAAAGAGCAAAGAAGCCTCAGCTTCAGCTTAAATTGCCCGAGGAAATTACTGTCGGCGAGCTTGCTGCAATGCTTAAGATGACCGCAGCAGAGGTTATCAAAAAGCTCTTTACTCTCGGTCAGATGGCAACTGTAAATGAGGTTCTCGATTATGAAACAGCGGCTATCGTTGCCGAAGAGCTTGGCGCAAAGGTAGAAAAAGAAGTTGTTGTTACAATTGAGGACAGAAATATAGAAGACCACGTTGACGATGAAAGCGAGCTTATCGCAAGAGACCCCGTTGTTGTTGTTATGGGTCACGTTGACCACGGTAAAACCTCACTTCTTGATGCTATCAGACACACTTCGGTCACATCAACCGAGGCAGGCGGCATCACTCAGCACATCGGTGCTTACAGAGTTGACCTCAACGGTCAGAAAATAACTTTCCTTGATACTCCCGGCCACGCAGCTTTCACATCAATGCGTCTGAGAGGTGCAATGGCAACGGATATTGCTATCCTTGTTGTTGCGGCTGATGACGGTATCATGCCCCAGACAATTGAAGCTATAAACCACGCAAAGGCTGCAGGCGTTCAGATTATTGTTGCCATCAACAAGATGGATAAACCTGCTGCAAACCCCGACAGAGTTCTTCAGCAGCTCACTGAGCATGAGCTTGTTCCCGAAGAGTGGGGCGGCGAAACAATCTGCGTTCCTGTTTCGGCACATACAAGACAGGGTATTGATAATCTTCTCGAATCAATCCTTCTTGTTGCGGAAATGCAGGAGCTTAAAGCTAATCCCAACCGCTCTGCAAAGGGTGTTGTTATTGAAGCAAGGCTTGATAAAGGCAGAGGCCCCGTTTCAACTCTGCTTGTTCAGAACGGTACTCTTAAGTCGGGCGATATCATCGTTGCAGGCACATCAGTAGGCCGTGTAAGAGTTATGGTTGACGATAAGGGCAGAAAGGTTAACGAAGCAGGACCTTCCGTTCCCGTTGAAATCATGGGTCTTGCAGAAGTGCCTCAGGCAGGCGACGGCTTTGATGCGGTTAACGACGAGCGCCTTGCAAGAGAGCTTGTTGAACAGAGAAAGTCAAAGGCAAAGGAAGAGCAGTTCAAGGAATTCCAGAAAGTTACTCTTGATAACCTCTTCGCATCGATTCAGGAAGGTCAGCTTAAGGACCTCAACATCATCATCAAGGCTGATGTTCAGGGCTCGGCAGAGGCTGTTAAGCAGAATCTTATTAAACTTTCAAACGAAGAAGTTCGTGTTAAGGTTATTCACAGCGGCGTAGGCGCAATTGTTGAAAGTGACGTTATGCTTGCAAATGCTTCAAACGCAATTATCGTCGGCTTTAACGTAAGACCCGATAATGTTGCTTCCGAGGTTGCAGAGCGTGACGGTGTTGAAGTAAGAACCTACAGAGTTATTTACGAATGTATCGAAGAAGTTGAAGCAGCTATCAAGGGTATGCTTGCTCCCAAGTTCAGAGATGTTGATATCGGTAAGGCAGAGGTTCGCCAGGTTGTTAAGATTTCATCGGTCGGCAACGTTGCGGGCTGCCATGTTACAAGCGGTAAAATCACAAGAGGCGCAAAAATCAGAGTTGTTCGTGACGGCATTGTTATCGCAGAGGACGAAATGGCTTCACTCAAGCGCTTCAAGGATGACGTTAAGGAAGTTGCATCGGGCTACGACTGCGGTATCGGTCTCAACAAGTTCAACGATATCAAGGAAGGCGATATTTTTGAAGCCTTCGTTACAGAGGAGTACAGAGATTAATTATGGCTGGATACAGAATTGACAGAGTGTCCGAGGATATAAGAAGAGAAATAGCTGCTATCATGCGTGAGCTTAAAGACCCCAGAATTCAGGGCATGCTCACCGTGGTTAACGTTGAGGTCAGCTCAGATGCTTCCTTTGCCAAGGTTTATGTAAGCGCAATGGAGGGCATTGAAACCGCTCAGCTTGCGGTCAAGGGTCTGACCAGCGCAACGGGCTATATCCGCAGAGAGGTCGGCAAACGCCTTCGCCTGCGTAAAACTCCCGAGCTTAAATTTGTTGCCGATGACTCGATTGAAAGAGGCATGGGCATTGCTAAAATGATTAACGATGTTACCTCGGATGATAACGATTAATTAAAAGGAGCGTCAATCATGAGAATTGACCTGCGGGAAACCGCCGATATTCTTCAGAATTCCGATAATATATTGCTTTTATGCCATGCTCACCCCGACGGCGATACTCTCGGCAGCGCAACTGCGCTTGCTCATGCGCTTTCGGCAAAGGGCAAAAGGGTAAAAGTTGATTGTTCCGACCCTGTTCCCAAGGATTTTTCCTTTATGTTTGAAGGGCTTGCAAATGAAGGTTTTGCGCCCGAGCTTATAGCCGCAATTGACGTTGCGGATATCAAGCTGCTCGGCAGAGAATATGAGGGCAAATATCAGGGCAGAATTCAGCTTTGCATCGACCATCACGGCTCAAACATGCTTTATGCCGATAAGGTCTGCCTTGAAGCAGATTCGGCTTCAACTGCCGAAATGATGTATCTGCTTCTCAAAATCATGGATGCGGAGATAACTCCCGTTATCGCTTCGTGCCTTTTCACGGGCGTTTCAACCGATACGGGCTGCTTCCGTTTTTCAAACACAACGGTCAGAACCTTTGAAATCGCTGCTGAGCTTGCAAAGCTCGGTGCAGATACCTATAATATTATTCAGTTATTCTTTGAAACAAAAACCAAGACATTTGCTGCCCTTGAGCGCCTTGCGCTGGACAGCATGCGCCTTTATTTCTCGGACCGCTGTGCGCTTATGTGCGTAACGCAGGATATGTATAAGAGAAGCGGCTCTGATGAGAGCGAGGTTGACCGCCTTTCAAATCTGCCCCGTCAGATTGAAGGCGTGCTTGTCGGCGTAACGATGAGAGAGCTTAAAGACGGCAATTTCAAGGCATCCGTAAGAACCCACGGCGATATCGATGCTTCCGCTATCTGCAAAAGACTTGGCGGCGGAGGTCATATGGGGGCGGCAGGCTGCACTCTTTACGGCACAAAGCAGCAGGCTATCAATTCGCTTCTTAAAGAAATCCAGGCGGAAATTGACGCTTTTGTTATTGATTAAAATTTCGGGCAGCTCATATAAGCTGCCCTTTTTTTGGAGCAATTAATATGACAGGTATAATTCTTCTTGATAAACCAAAGGATATAACTTCTTTCGGGGCAGTTGCGAGGGCGCGCAGAATATGCGGCGAGAAAAAATGCGGCCACACAGGCACGCTCGACCCTATGGCAACGGGTGTATTAACAATAATGCTCGGCGGAGTAACCCGTTTCTGCGAGCTTTTGCCCAGTCATGATAAGGCGTATATCGCTTCGTTCCGTCTCGGCACGGTAACGGATACTCTCGATATAACAGGCAAGGTGCTTGAAACGAGAGAGGTCAGTGTTAACGCTGAGCAGGTTAGAGAGAAAATCAAAGATTTCATCGGCGATATCAGCCAGCTTCCGCCCATGTATTCGGCGGTTTCGGTTAACGGACAAAGGCTTTATGATCTTGCAAGGCAGGGCATTGAGGTTGAACGCAAAGCGAGAGAGGTTACTGTATTTTCAATTGATATTATTAATGAAAATGAGCAGGCGGGTGAATATACAATCGGTGTTGAGTGCTCGTCCGGCACATATATCCGCACCCTCATTGCCGATTTGGGCGAAGCTCTCGGCTGCGGTGCGGTCATGACGGATTTGCGCCGCACAAAGGCAAACGGCTTTGATATTTCGCAGGCTGTAACTCTTGAGCAGCTTGCACAAGCTGCAGAAAACGGTGAGCTTGGCGATGTGATTATCCCCGTTGACAAAGCTCTTGAAGAATATCCGGTTATAAAAGTTACGGCAGCGCAGGCGAAACGCTTCCGTAACGGCGGAGAGCTTGATTTGCAAAGGCTGAAATATCCGAGAATGCTCGGCTTTTTCAGAGTATATGACCCTGAGAATAATTTCATCGGTCTCGGTGAAATAGGCACAGGCGACAGCTTGACGGTTAAAAGAGTGTTTGTAGGATAACTGTAAACCATAAAAACGAAATATTTACTGAAAAAGAACGGAAAATGTTTGTGTAAAACAGTTTTCGTTCTTTTTGTTTGTGAAAAATAACATTAATTTTTGCCGAAAAAAACATGAATTTTACGGAAATTTCTAACGAAATCTTAATAAAAAATGAATTCTTATTCAAAAACAAATATTAAACGATATTTTAAATGCATATATACAACAAAAAATGAATATTTAATCAAAATTAAGAAAATCTTAACAATTGTTTGTTGAAAATGTGAAAATTTTTTTAACAAAACATTGTGAGATTTTGGTTTTATAGTAAAATTTTTGGGTTGTCACAGTTTAAAGCGTGATTTTGCCCTTGATTTTCAATACAATTCCAGTTCTTTGTATAAATTGACTAATTGCAATCAACGGTGTGAAAAACTACTATTGACTTTGACGAAAACGGGTGGTAAGATGAAGTCGAAGAGAGGAAAACAAACCCAATCCTTTCAAACCAAAGCGGAGGCGAATGCCTATGACTGATATAATTTACGGCGGCGTGCTCGGATTGCTGGCGGCTCTGGCTTTTAACCTGATATCGATTTTTCAAATCAAAAGAAGAACTGATGAAAGTTCAAAAATCGAGGCGGTTAAAAACACGGCAACGATAGTTATCTGGATGCTGGTTTCCTGTGTTTTGTTTGCGGCGGTTTTCGCAATATTCGAGGATACCGCAGCCCGGCTTGAAGCGGTTGCTTACATATCGATAGCAATTTCAATCGGTGTTGTTGATCTCGATATTAAGAAAATTCCGAATTCCTCGGTTCTGGCGCTGATGATAATCAGAACAGCTTTTCTGATTTATTCAATCGCAACCGGCGCAGCGGTCAAAGAAACGCTTATTCCCTCGCTGATAGGTCTTGCCGCAGGATTCATCCTCTATCAGCTTCCGATGTTCTTCGGAATTCCTATCGGAACGGGAGATGTTAAATACAGCTCGGCAATCGGCTATTGCCTCGGAGCTTTCGGATATTTACAGGCGGCGTTGGTTATGGCGGCAGGCCTTGTGATTTATCTGATTTATCTTGTGGCAACAAAGAAAGGTTCGCTCAAAACAAAAGCTCCCATGGGACCTTACCTTTCACTCGGCGTTATCGTAACGGTTCTGTTCCCGATGTTCGGAGAGCTTTCAAAATCGGTTTTTTCATCACTGTTTTAAGGAAACAACCCAATAAGGGTTAATATAAGGAGGCATTAAAATGTTAAGAAAATGGTTCAAAGACGAAGAAGGTCAAGGTATGGTTGAGTACGGTCTCATCATCGGACTTATTGCAGTCGTTGTAATCGTTGCACTCGTTGCACTTGGACCGAAAATCCGTGACATGTTCGATCAGGTTAACGAAGAGCTCGATGCAGCAGCTGCAAACGGCACCACCTGATAACCTCCTTCAATTAAAAGGGAATTTAAAAGGGACACTAAAGGAAAGAAAACAGAAAATAAAAAAACGGAGGAATTAAAAATGTTAAGAAAATGGTTTAAAGACGAAGAAGGCCAGGGTATGGTTGAGTACGGTCTCATCATCGGCCTTATCGCAGTTGTTGTAATCGTTGCACTCGTTGCACTCGGTCCGAAGATCCGCGACATGTTTGATCAGGTTAACGAAGAACTTGACGCAGCCGCAGCAAATGAAAAAACATATTTTTTTTTTTAAAGTAATGGGACAATAAAGGAAAGAAAACAGAAAATAAAAAAACGGAGGCGTTAAAAATGTTAAGAAAATGGTTTAAAGACGAAGAAGGCCAGGGTATGGTTGAATACGGTCTTATCATCGGCCTTATCGCAGTTGTTGTAATCGTTGCTCTTGTAGCACTCGGCCCGAAGATCCGCGACATGTTTGATCAGGTTAACGAAGAGCTTGACGCAGCCGCAGCAAACGGAACAACATAAGATTAAATCCCTTCAGATACTCAAAAATAAATACTGATTAGCCCGATGGGTAAGTTCGCTCGCTGAGCGAGCTTACCCATTTATGTTTAAAGAAGAAAAATACGATGCGTTTCGTTGGAGGTGACGGTAAAAGTGAAAAAGCGTTTTATATCGAAGAGAAAACGGCGTGAGGATGGGCAGGCAATGGTTGAGTTTGCTCTTATCCTGCCGGTGTTTCTCTTGATTTTATGCGGAATAATTGATTTCGGCTGGCTGTTTTATAACCAGCTTTCGCTTAATAACGCTTGCCGTGAGGGCGCGAGATATGCCGTTGTCAACACCGCAGAGGATGCGAACACGCAGGCGATAATAAATCATATAGAGAACACAACAACAACCGTTTTCGCCAATAACGGCGTTGATATCGAGGTGGCTTACAGCTCGCCGAATGACCCCACATCAGGCGATATAACGGTTACCATGGAAGCGGAAATCTCATTTTTTACCCCTGTGCTGAGCACGGTTTTAGGCAAAGAAAAAACAATAACTTCCACGGTTATAATGAAAGTTGAATCATAGAAAGGTATTAATCGGTTATGAAAAAGATTTATTTGATAGCGGTGGTTATAGCTCTTGCAGCAGGCTTTGCAACATATTTCTTTGCAAACGAGTTAAAAACAAGCAAAATCGTAACCGGCGTTGATGAAGCAACCGTGCTTGTTGCGGTGGAAGATATAGATAAAAACACAGTTCTCACCAAAGAAATGTTTCAGGAAGTCAAGCTGCCGATGACTGCCGTTTCTTACGGAACAGTCTGCAAAGCAAACGATATCGTCGGTTATGTGACAACTGAAAAAATCTATGCGGGTGAGCAGCTTATGGCACGCAAGATTGCTCTCATGGGAAGCATTGAATCCGACGGCAGGCTTTCATATCAGCTTGAAAACGGAATGTATGCCTACACAATATCGGTCAATGTTGAAAACGGAGTCGGTTACTTTATAAAAGAAAATGACAGAATAAACATTTATCGCGATGTTAAGACGGGTCTTGCTCCGTCAAAAGAGCCGCTTCTTCAGAATGTTCCGGTTATTAAAATAGGTGATTATCCGGCAAATATTCAGCAGGATGCAGGCTCGGAAATAACAACATATATGGTTATAACCCTTGCACTTACAAAGGATCAGATTCCCCTTATGCTTGAAGTTGAAAATCCTGACGGCGAAATCGACACGGAATACAGAATAGTTCTTGTTTCTCACGCCGAAGGCCACGGTATTGCAGATGACATCGCAAACGTATCAATCCCCGAAGAGAAAAATAAAGTTCCTCAAACAAACTACGGTATGGGCGAAATAACAACTGCCCCGCCAGATGCTGAGGAATAACATATATCAGCTTGAGAGGAAACAGCTATGGAAAGAATAAATTTGCTTGTTTTATCCGATGATCTTGATTTAAGAATAGAAATAAAAAATCTTGTTACCGATGAAGAATTTGCAATAAGCGGTTATTCGGGTTTTACATCGGAAGGTAAAACAAAGATAGTCAATAAATTTCCCGAGGTTGTGCTGTGTGCGGTCAGAGGAGAGGTTCCCGAATCGGTTTTCGCCTTTGTTCAGGATCTTCTCACTGCGGTTCGCGGAACGATAGTTATTCTTGCAAACGATAATATTTCCGTTGAGCTTGTCAACAAAGCGGCGCAGTACGGTATACGCAAGGTTCTGCCTATAGACGGCATCGGCTGCGATGAGTTTTCAGAGAATATAAGCACTGTTTATAAGCTTGAACAGCAGCGAATTCTTGACACAAACGAGGGCAAAAAGGTTCGTTGCAAGGCTCTCGGATTTTTCGGCGGAAAAGGCGGAACGGGAAAAACAACGCTCGCCATCGGCGTTGCCGCACAGCTTGCAAAGGCAGGCAAGCGGGTTATGCTTCTTGACTTGGATTTGCAGTTCGGCGATGTTTCAATGGCGCTTGATGTTGACGGCAAAAACTCAATCGTTGACCTTGTTCAGGACAGAGGCGGCATTACGATTGAAAACATAAACGGCTTTGCCGTTGAGCACGGCACGGGAATGAGCGTTCTGTGCGCACCGAAAAGCCCCGAATTTGCCGAGTTTGTCACGGCGGCTCATGTTGAAAAAATAATCGATATTATGCGTCCCTATTATGAATACATAATTATCGACCTTCCCGCCTCGTTTAATGACACAACAATAACGGCTTGCGAAAACTGCGAGGAAATTTATCTTGTTTATAACTGCGAAATTCTTTCTTTGAGAAACGCTAAGGTTTGCTACAGCATCCTTGACCAGCTTCATCAGAGAGAAAAGATAAGATTTATTTTAAACAAGGTTGAAAAAGGGCTTGTGAAAATCGAGGACTTTGAAGAAATGTTCCAGACCAAAATGTTTGCTTCGGTGCCTGCTGACTATGCGGCTGCCGTTTCAAGCATAAACAAGGGCATGGCAGTGACGGTTGCGCAGCCCAAATCGGCAATATCAAAAGGCATTTCGGAAATAACAGATAAAATTATTGAAAATCACACGGGAGTTGTTCCCATAAAAGAAAAAGAAGAAAAGAAGAACGCTTTTAAATTCATGATGAAACATAAGCATTGAGAGGCTTGAATATGGGACTTTTAGACAGAATAGACGGCCAAAAAAAACTGCAGACTCAGAAACCGGATTTACAGCCCGAAAAAGAAGAAGCTGCGGCAAAAACACAGGCCGAAGAAATAAAAGATGACCCTTATCTTGATATAAAGCGAAAAATTCACTCCGCAATAATCGACGAGATGAACAAAAGCGGAAAAGTGATAACAGACCGTGAAGCGATGTATAAAATCGTTGATGACAGGGTTAATGATGATGAATTCATGATTCCCAGAATCGACAGAGTGCAGGTCGCAACAGAGCTTTTCAACGATATTATGGGCTATGGTCCGATTGAAGAGCTTGTTCAGAACCCGAATTACAGCGAAATCATGGTTAACGGCCCCAACCAGATTTATGTTGAAGATAAGGGCAAACTTAAGCTCACAGATCTGAAATTCAGAGATGAAGAGCATCTTATGAATATCATAAACCGCATTGTTTCAAATGTGGGACGTCACGTTGACGAGGCAAGTCCCATGGTTGACGCCCGACTTTCCGACGGCTCCCGTGTCAATGCAATTATACCCCCGCTTTCTTTGGTTGGTCCTGTTCTGACTATCCGTAAATTCGGCAAAAAGCCTATAACGGCTCAGCAGCTTTTGCAGTTTGGTTCACTTACTCCGAATATGCTTCAGTTTCTTGAAGCCTGCGTCAAAGGAAAGCTGAACATAGTTGTTGCCGGCGGTACGGGCAGCGGAAAAACAACCTTGCTCAACGTTCTTTCGTCATATATTCCTGAGGATGAAAGAATAGTAACAATAGAAGACGCTGCGGAAGTTCAGCTTAAACAGCAGCATGTAATAACTCTTGAAGCAAGACCTGCCAACCTTGAAGGCAAGGGTGCCGTTACAATCAGAAATCTTGTTAAAAATGCCCTGCGTATGAGACCGGACAGAATCATCGTCGGTGAGGTTCGTTCGGAAGAAACGCTTGATATGCTTCAGGCGATGAACACGGGCCATGACGGCTCGCTCACAACAACTCACGCAAACTCACCGAGAGATACGGTATCAAGACTTGAAACAATGGTTCTTATGAGCGGCATGGAGCTTCCGCTTAAAGCGATAAGAGATCAGGTTTCTTCCGCCATAGACCTTATTGTTCAGCAGAGCCGTCTGCGTGACGGAACAAGAAAAATCACCTCCATAACAGAGGTTGTCGGCATGGAAGGCGATATAGTCAGCATGCAGGATATATTTGTTTATGAAACCGACGGCAGAGTTGATGCTTCGGGCAAGTTCATAGGCAAATTCCGTGCAACGGGCGTAAGGCCGAATTGCCTTGAAAAAATCAGAGGAAACGGAGTGGCGGTAAATAATGAATGGTTTGCAGATTAGCATAGTAATTCTTTCCGTCTCCTTCGGACTTTTCAGCTTTTTCCTGATGGTCAGCGTTATGGGAACCGTAACCAAGGACAGACGGGATGTTGAAAAAAGATTTAATAAAATAGAAAACAAAAAGAGTACCCTTAGCCTTCAAATAAGAGAAAAGCAGAAAAAACGCAAACTTTCCATTGTGCAGAGAGCAACGAATACTGACGGCAAACGCTCGGTTCAGAGAAAAAAGCTTATGGATACAATTTTCAATGAGCTTATCCTTGCCGATATAATGATGAAGCCTGAAGAATTCAGCATGATATGGCTCATTTTAACCTTTGTTCCCGCAGGTCTTGCCGCTCTTTTTCAGGCGGGACTGATGCCTTCGTTAACTCTTGTTGCAGTCGGTGCGTTTTTACCTATTTTCTATATAAAAATAAAAAAGGGAAAAAGGATAAAAGCATTTGAAGCGCAGCTCGGCGATACGCTGATAATGATGTGCAACGGGCTTCGCTCGGGCTTCTCGTTCCAGCAGGCAATGGAAAACGTTGCAAGCGATATGCCTGCGCCGATAGGAATTGAATTCGGCAGAGTTTGTAACGAAATAAGATACGGCGCAACAATGGAAGAGGCTCTTAATAATATGGTTGACAGAGTTAAAAGCCCCGACCTTATGCTTGTCGTTTCGGCGGTTCTTATCCAGAGAACAACAGGCGGCAATCTTTCCGAGATACTGACAACCATATCCGAAACCATAAGAGACAGAATTAAAATCAAGGGCGAAATAAATTCAATAACCGCTCAGGGCAGAATGTCAGGCATGATAATCGGTGCTCTTCCGATATGCATTGCGGTTGTTCTTATGGTTGTTAACCCCGATTATATGCAAACCTTTTTCAACACATCGGCAGGCAACATAATGCTCGTTGTTTCCGTTGTTATGGAAATAATCGGTTTCTTTGCGATAAGAAAGGTTGTAACCATAGAGTATTAATAGCGAGGTGAACTTTGTGGAATTTCTGGTTATTGCATATTCTTTTCTGGCGTTTATTCTTGTTGTTATAATTGCATACCCGTGGGGTGCACGCAGCGATAAGAAGCAGAGCAGAATAGATAAAATAAACAATTCCGTGGGTCAGCCTGTGTTTCAGGAGCTTCAGCTTTCGTTTTATGACAGATTTTTAGGCAAAAGCATCAGAAGCCTTTCTGAAAAATTCAGCAAGTTTGCTCCGAAAAAGAAAAACGCAAACAAAACCAAAACCCTTGAGGCGATCAGAAAGCAGTTGAGATATGCAGGCTCGTTCATGGACCCTGCGGATTTTCAGTTCATAAAATACGCATTTCTTATAGGTGCTGTTTTCCTTACGCTTGTTGTTATAATTGCGGTTGATATGGAGCCGCTTATAATGCTTCTTGTTCTTATGTGCGGAGTTCTTCTCGGTGTTATGGGTCCGACGATGTATCTGAGGTCAAGGGTCACAAGCCACCAGACGGGAATCAAAAAACAGCTTCCCGATGCGATGGATTTGCTTTGCGTTTGTATTGAAGCGGGCTTAAGCTTTGATGCTGCGCTTCTTAAGGTTTCTCAGAAGCTCAGCGGACCGTTTATCGACGAGCTGCTGATTGTTTACAGGGAAATTCAGATGGGAAGAACACGCCGCGAGGCTCTTCAGAATCTTTGCGAAGCAACCAATCTTGATGAGCTTAAAACGTTTGCCTCGGCTCTTGTTCAGGCGGAACAGCTCGGTATCCCCATAAACAATGTAATGAGAGCGCAGTCGGAGCAATTAAGAGTTGAAAGAAGCCAGCAGGCAAAGGAAAAGGGCATGAAAGCATCAATAAAAATGCTTGTTCCCATGCTTCTGTTCATTTTCCCCGTTGTGTTTATAATTCTCATGGGCCCCACAGTGCTGAATATTATGGAAACATTTTAATTGATGAAACGGATTTGTTATGAAAAAAGCAGTGTTATTAAAAAACGGTGAGGTTATCACCGAAAACGTTGAGGTTGCTTATTCCTTTATAAAACGCTTTATGGGTCTGATGTTCAGAAAGTCAATTGATGAGGATTATGCGCTTCATATAAAGCCTTGCAACCAGATTCATATGCTGAATATGAGATTTGCGATTGATGTTATTTATCTTTCCGAAGCAGGAGAGGTAGTTAAAATTGATGAAAACGTTCAGCCCGGCAAGGTTTGCAAAACGGTGAAAAACGCAAAGAGCGTGGTTGAAGTTAACAGCTCGGCGGCATCAAAATTCGGTATCTGCCAAGGAGATTTTCTTGAGATACGTGAGAGTATTGTGAGGGATTTTTAATGAAAAAGGCAAAAAACGAAACCGTTGCGGAAAAGGAAACAAAGGTTGCGGACAACAAGAAAAAAACGGCGGAAAGCATAAAAAATCTTCCCTCCGAAAAAATCAGAAATAAGGATAAAGAAAACAGAGAGCTTAACTTTAAAAAAGTATTATACGGCTATGACCCCGAAGAGGTTGCCTCATATATAGATGAGCTTAACGAAACCTATGAATCCTCATCACGCATTCATGAATCCAAGCTTTCTTCGCTGAAGGAGGAGTTGGTGCTCTCAAACAGAGAGAGGGATTCATACGGCGAAAAATACAGAGCGTGCAAAGCTAAGCTTGACGCTGCCTCAAGGCCTCCCGAGCCTAAGGAAGAAAAAGAGGATAAGTCGGCAGAGTATGAAGCTGTTATTGCGGGCTTGAAAGAAAAAATCGAGCAGATGAAATCCGAGAATTCCCGTCTGCAACAGGCGGCTGATCAAGGCGCAAACAAAACGTTTGACGAATTCACAGGCAGAATTGCCGCTCTTGAAAACGAAAACCGTCAAATGGGTATCCGTGCAGATTCCCTTAAAAGAGAGAATTCGCAGCTTCTTGCATCTGCGCAGAAATATGACGGCTTGTTCAGCGAATATAACGCAGTTTTATCGCAGGTTGAGCTTTTAAAAGCCGAGCTTGCCTCCAGGGAAAACGAGATTCAGCTTCTTAAAGAAGAAACAGAAGCGAAAATCTCGGAGATTAACGGATTATCTTCCGAAAATGAAGAAAATAAAAAGAAGGCGGCAGAGCTTGAGGTTGAAAACGGCGTTTTGAAACGCCGGATTGAAGAAAATAAAGAAGAAATATCACGCCTTAAGGATGTCAATAAAAAGCAGGCGTATGAATATGCCGATAAAATCAATTCGCTTGAAAGCGAGCAGGCAAAGAGCAAGCTTGAAATGCAAAAGGAGCTTAAGCTTCATGATTACTATATCAATCAGGCAGAGCTTACTCTTGCTGAATTTACAAAGCAGATGGAGCAAATCAAGCAGTCGCTTCACGATGTTCAGTCGGTGTAATTGAAAATCATTTTTCGGGAAAGAGGGGATATGAATGCACGGCAAAAAGACTTGGATAAAAAGGTTTGTTAAAGCGGAAGAGGGCGCCGCAATGGTTATCGCGGCTTTCAGCCTTGTGGCGTTTCTTTCAATTGTTTCCCTCGTTACCGATATGGGCCTTAAGTATCATCAGAAAAGCCGCCTTCAGAGCGCAATGGATGCGGCTGCGCTTGCCGCAGTGAGATATATGCCCGATGAAGCAACAGCAAAAGAGGTTGCTCTTGAATATGTTGAGAAAAACGGTTTTTCAACGGAAAGCGTTGTTGTTGAATTCCCGACGGATGAAATTGTTCGTGTTTCCGACTCAATAACGGGCGAAACGATTTTTGCAAGCCTTTTTAATGTTGATTCCGTTCAGATTAATGCCAAAGCGGCGGCAAAATATGTTGATAAAAACATGGCGATTGATTTTGATTATCTCATGTTTCACGGAGATAAATCCCAGTTTAACCTTGGCGGCCACTATAATGTCGGCGGCAGCATTTTCGGCAACGGCAACGTTCATGCCGACGGCGGCAGCGGAAGCAGCGTTACGGGAACGGTTTTTTCGGCAGGGAATGCAACATATAATCAATACAGCGTTTCGGTAGGCAGGCTTGAAAGCGATGTTTCAAATCAGAAAATGCCCGATTTTGATGAAATGATTATGGCAATAGCTCCGACGGCAGACAGCAGCATGTTTGTTAAGTCGTATGCTCATATAAGCAATTCGGGCTTTTATCTGAACAGGTATTCGGGCGGCACAACGCTGAATTCCATAATATCAATTAACGGCAGCACATATTGCTCGGGCAATCTTTCAACGGGCTACAGCTCCGAGCTGCTCACCGTCTATGGCGATTTGTATGTTGCGGGTGACTTCAATCCGCAATGCCCTGTTTATGTTACGGGAAATGTTTATTGCGGCGGGAATTTGACAACCGCATGGGATAAAAACTTAAAAGTAGGCGGCAGCCTTTATGTTGAGGGCAATTCAAGCCTTCAGGGAAGCACAAGCATATACGGCGAATATTTTTACACGGGCGGCGACCTGACCAGAGGCTCAAACTATAATCTGCTGTGTGAATGCGAAACCTATGTCGGCGGAAAAATGACTTTGAGCGGCCCGTCGACTTTCAGAGGCTCTGTTTATTGCATGGGTGAATTCAACAAGCAGGGCAGCACGGCAATGAGCGTTAAGGGCAATGTTTATGCCTATGAAACCGTTAAATGGGAAAGCGGCGGAACAACCGTTGACGGCGATGTTTTTGTTTACGGAAACAGCGTTTCTTCCTCAGATACAGTAACGGATATCAGCGGCCCGTTTACCCTTAACGGCGATTTATACAGCCGAAAGGGAGAGCTGAGCTTGTCGGGTCAGGGAACTTATCTGCTCAGGGGAATTATCTACAGCGGCGGAACGCTTTCGACCAATCAGGGCTCAAGCGGAATAACTCTCAGCGGCTGCATGATAGCCGAAAGTGACATAAAAATCGGCGGCAGCACGCATACATATAATGAAACAGGGGCAACAATGTCGATTTATTCGAGAGAGGGAGATATTACTCTTTATTCCCAGCAGGGCGGCTTTGATTTATGGGGAATAATTTATGCCCCGAAAGGCAATGTTGCGCTTGCTTCGGGTGATTTTGATATCCACGGCAGTATCATCGGCAACACCATATCCTGCAACCCCGGAGGATTGAATATGACTTATAACGACAGAGAGTTGCCGTATTCAAAGGCGGTCAAAACCGCGGTTCTGATTGAGTGATAAAAGTAAAAGCGACGTGATAAATCACGTCGCTTTTTGTTATCTTATACCATAGTTTTCGATGATATAATCCATATCCTTGTCGCCTCTGCCGGAGAGGTTGATGAGGATTGAGCCGTGGTCCATTGTTTTTGCGAGCTTCATGCCGTATGCAACAGCGTGCGAGCTTTCAATTGCGGGGATGATGCCTTCAAGGCGTGAGAGCTTATAGAATGCGTCGATTGTTTCTTCATCGTCGATTACATCATATTTAACTCTGCCGATTTCCTGCAGGAATGCGTGCTCAGGGCCTGATGAAGGATAGTCAAGGCCGCTTGCAACGGAATAAACGGGAGCAGGCTCGCCGTTTTCATCCTTCAGCATGATGCTGTTGAAGCCGTGCATAATGCCCTCTGTGCCGTATTTAAGGCTTGCGGCGTGGTCGCCGAGCTTGGGGCCTCTGCCGAGAGGCTCAATGCCGTAGATATCAACGGGGTCGTTGAGGAAGCCTGCGAAAAGACCCGCTGCGTTTGATCCGCCGCCTACACATGCAACGATTGCGCTGGGCAGATGGCCTGTCATTTCGATAAACTGGTCTTTGGCTTCGATGCCCACAACGCTCTGAAAATCACGGACCATCATGGGGAAGGGGTGAGGGCCGAGAACAGAACCGATGCAATAAATCGAATCCTTATATTCCTTGCTGTATGCGTCAAAAGCTGCATCAACAGCTTCCTTGAGAGTCTGAAGTCCGTGAGTAACCTCAACAACGTTTGCGCCGAGAATTTTCATTCTTGCAACGTTGGGAGCCTGCTTTTTGATATCAACAGAGCCCATGTAAATATCGCATTCGAGGCCGAAATATGCGGCTGCGGTTGCAAGGGCAACGCCGTGCTGGCCTGCGCCTGTTTCTGCGATAACCTTCTTTTTGCCCATGTATTTTGCAAGAAGAGCTTCGCCCATGCAGTGATTGAGCTTGTGTGCGCCCGAGTGGTTTAAATCCTCACGCTTTGCGTAAAGCTGAACCTTGCCGCCGAGAGCATCGGAAAGCCTTTCAAGATGGGTAACGGGAGTGGGTCTGCCCTGGAATTCCTTGCGGATTCTGCGAAGCTCGGCAATGAACTTTCTTGACTGGCAGATTGAATAATAAGCCTCGGTGATTTCAGCCATGGCAGCCTTGAGCTTATCGTCAATGTAAACTCCGCCGTATTTTCCGAAATATCCGTCTTTATCGGGGTAATTGTTAAAATAAGTATCAAAATCAACATTGTTAAGTTTCATTATATTTTCCTCCAAAGATATTATATTGTGACAGGTTATTTATAAGCATCGCCATCGTTTGGTTAAAAGTTTCATAGCAGTTCACCTCAAAAATAAAAATCCCTGACAGAATTATCTTCTGTCAAGGACGAATAAACTTATCCGTGGTGCCACCTTGATTCACGGCAAAGCCGTGCGCTCAGCAGGATACCGACATATCCCCGGCAACTAACGTATGCCGTCACGTTGCAGAATACTCTGCGCAATGCGCATTTGACTGCACCCTCGGCGGTCCATTTGACGAATTGTTTCTTACCTGACTCTCAGCAACGCAGGCTCTCTGTGAAGGCATCAACGCCTTTATCTCCGCTTCAACGGTTTGGCTTATGAATTTTTCTGTATTATATCACTGTGAAAAAAACTTGTCAAGTGGTTTATTATGGCTCGCTGATGAATTTAAGAGGGTTAACTCGGCGGAAAGTGCCGCTTTCGTTTTCTACTCTTACCTCAAAGTGAAGATGGGGGGCGGTAGTGTTGCCCGTATCGCCAACGATGCCGATAACATCGCCCTGTTCAACGGTGTCGCCCTCTGAAACAAGAATGTTTTTTGAATGCGCATAGAGAGTCTGTACGCCGTTACCGTGGTCAATAACGCAATAGTTGCCGAAGCCTGTGTTCCAATTGCCGTCGTTATAAACCGTAACAACAACACCGCTGCGTGCGGCATATATATCGGTTCCCTCTGAAATGTTGCTGCCGTCATCATATAAACCGATATCAACGCCCCAATGGGCAGAACCGTTTGAATATGCGGGGTATCCCGCTATGATTTCAGCATTTATATCAGCAGGCCAGATATAGCCTTCGTTTTTTTCTTTTTCTTTTTTTGCGGGCTTCGTCACTTCTGTTTCTTCGGCGGCGGGCTCGGTAACAGCTTCTGTTTCGGGGGCAGATGTTGTTGCCTGCGGCTCAGTGATTTCTATAAGCTGTTTTGCCGCTGCGGGCGAAGCTGCCGCTGTCAGCTCAGCTACAGCAGGCGGAACGCTTATGAACGCCGCCTCGTTTTCAACAGGTTTGCCGGAAACACCGAATCCCAAAATACCTGTCAAAAGTGCAAGCGTGAGTGAAATATATCTTTTCATTCAAGTACCTGTTCCTTAAGGTGAAGAGAATAATCCGAACCGTGATTTTCACGGGCTGATTTCTGCTCACCCATCGTTAAAATACTCGCAAATCCGTCAGAATTTGCTGCGTTTTGTGCCTTGGTTGACCCGAAATCCGCTCCGTGAAAATTCTTCGCTTTCGGGCAGGCTCGGATTACTCCGTTCACCTTAACAAAATCCAATAAAGTCTACCACAGATACCCGAAAAAAGCAATGTCAAAAATCCATATTTTTATTTGAGAAAAATACGGATTTTTGACTATATTATATAGTATATATAATGTAAATACTTATTTGATGCCTTCAATCAATTTTTTGATATCAGGAAAGTCTGCAATTGTTCTGCAGTAGTGAGAATAAATAACTTCCATATCCCTGTTGACCGCAATGAATGCGCAAAGCTGCAGGGGCTTTACGCCCTCTTTTGCCTCATTTGTTGCGGTTATTAATTTGAGAATATCGGTGTCAAGCAGCTTTTTGATATCCTTGCCCGTCATTGCCTCAAACATTTTATCGCCCGCAACCATGCTCACTGCGCTGTCTGCCTCAAAAATATTATACCGTTCATAAAGCTTCGCTTCGGGGTCGGCAATGAGTTCAAAGGGATATTTGCTCTGTGCGCGTGCGAGGGACTGCATATCGGACTGAATAACGGCTTTGACATCGCAGCCCATAACCCTGATTGCAGGATATGATGCTGCGAGAAGCGCAAGAAGCTTTTGGGTGATTTCACATTCGAAATATCTGCCGAAAACTATGAGAGTTTTTCTTTCAATTATTTCGTCAAGCCTGCAGAAGGTTGATCTGGGCGATTCATAAACAAAGCCCTCAAGAACATCGCCGACAGAGAGCGTTTTGCGGTAAGGTCTGCCCTCGGTTTCCCACTTGGCACGCACATCTTCAACCGCCTTTTTGAAGCGGACAAGCATTTTTTCAAGAGTTTCCCTTGCGCAGGCAAGGTTGATTCTCTGGAAGCCTCTGGCGTAGGGGCCGAACATTTCGCCGTTATCAAGATAAATATTTGCGCCCTCAAGCATTTCTTTCATTTCAACGTGTGTCATGCCCAGTGCTCTCATGTCAAGCCACTGAAGATATGTACCCTCAAGGGGATAAACCTTGATTTCGGGGAAGTTTTCCGCCATGAAATCCTCAACGCATTTTGCGTTATCCGCAATAACGCTGATAAGCTCTTCAAGCCAATCCTCGCATTCGTTATAAGCAGCGGTGCAGGCTGCGTAAGCAAAAATATTGAGATGCATCTGCATGTTCATCCAGTTACAGGCAATTGCTCTTGCTCTTATTTTATCGTTTGGAATAATGATGTTTGAGCACTGCATGCCTGCCAGGTTAAAGGTTTTGCTCGGTGCGGTGCAAACTGCGATATTGTTTTTTGCTTTTTCGCTTACGTTTGCCATAACCGTGTGGGTGCAGCCGGGCATGATAAGATCGTTATGTATTTCGTCGTCAATGATGAAAACGCCGTTTTCGCAGCAGATATCCGCAACCTTTTCAAGCTCTTCCCTTGACCAGACCTTGCCGATAGGGTTGTGAGGATTGCAGAAAAGAACGGCGGTGTTCTTCGGATTTTTTGCTTTTTTTTCAAATTCCGTATAGTCAATTTCATATTTGCCGTCATTGTTTATCAGCGGGCAGTAGACTATGTGCCTGCTTGTTGCAAGCACCGTCATGTCAAACGGATAATAGACGGGTGACATTATGATAACTCCGTCGCCGGGGGCTGTTGAAGCCTCGATGAGCATCGAAAGAGCGTTGATGATGCCCGGAGTCTGAAGAATCCATTCCTTTTTTACTTCGAAATCGTGCCTGCGCTTCATCCAACCGATAACAGCGTCAAAATATTCTTCCGTCGGGTCGGTATAGCCGAGAATGGCTTCGTCTGCAAGCTTTTTGAGAGCGTTAACAATGGGCTTTGCTGTCGGGAATTCCATATCCGCAACCGAAAGGGGAACATATTCAACAGAAGAATTTTTTGCTCTGTTCCATTTTGCGGCGCCGAAGCCGCTGCGGTCGGGTATGCTTGTAAAATCATATTTCATCATTCATAATCTCCATTCATTTAATCCTGAACGCCGTAGGCATCAACAAGCGCAAAATATTCCGCCTCAGAAACGGCAACAACCGAGCCGTGGCGGGGTCTGAGCTGATTGACCGAATAGGTTGACCTCTGTACCCGCCTGAAGGTTTCGAAATCCCTTGTCATCTGCGCAAAGAACGTGCCCTCGCTGTATTCGTCCATAATCATCATCCATGCATCCGTGCCCGTTATGCGGTACATCGTGCTGCCTTCAACACCCCACCAGTTGAGAGAGCATACGGTGTAATCGGTGTTATAAGGACCTGTAAGATTTTTGGATTTGACATAAGCGATTTTCTGCGTTAAATCCTCTTTGAAATAAAGATAGTAATAACCGTCTTTTTCGTTGTAGATTATATCGCCGTCGATGCACTGAATGTTCCTTGTTTCGCCTGTTTCGGGGTCAATTTCGTTCCATCTGCCGAAAAGCACCCGAGGCTCTGTTTCAAAGGTTTTGAAATCCTTTGTGTATGCGTAATAGTGGCCAGCGCAGTCGTTTTCGGCGGTTGAAGTTGCCCAATAGACCATATACATTCCTTTATCCGCATCCCAGATTGCCTGCGGTGCCCACGCTCTGTTTGCGGTTTCAAAGCCTTTAAACTGACGGATATCAATAACCGTTTCGTCAATCCAATTGATAAGGTCATAGGATTTCCACGTGATAAGGCTGTGGTTTGAGGTCCAGCCGTCAAGTGCGTTCATGTCCGTTGCGATGATGAACCAGCAGTCCTTGCCGTTTTCATCAACGCCTTTAAGTATATACGGGTCACGCACGCAGCCTGTGCCCTTTGTCTGCTTAATAACAGCTTCGTTGTTGTTGAGTGCCTTGAAATTATAGCCGTCAGTGCTCACTGCAAAGTGAATTGTCTGCTCGTCAACCTCGTTGCCTACAAAGTAGCAGAAAAGATACGCTCCCTCCGTACTGTAAGCAGGGTAAGCATAATCATTAAAAACATAGTTAAAAAGAAAATACGGTATCATTATTATTGCGGTAAGCAAACGTGTAAATGACATGAAGGTCATAAAAACACACTCCTTTTCGTCTGAAAATTATAACGCAATGCGTGAGCAAATGAAAGAGTTTTTTGCTTTATTTTCTCGGATAGGGGGATTTTTCGTCGGTAAGCCCTGCGAGATAATCCATGCTTGTGTCAAGCGCAACGGCAATCCGCTTGCACTGCTCAAAGGTATAGTAACGCTTGCCGTTTTCAATTTTGGAATAGTCACTCTGGTCAATTCCCGTTAAAAACTGCATCTGAATCTGGGTGTATCCTTTTTCTTTTCTTAATTCTTTAAGTCTGCTCATATTCATCACCTGTATAAATTATGGCATATTGACCTATTGACTTTAGGGTGAAATTGACCTATAATAAAGCTGAAAAGGCTGATTTGTTCTCTTTGTATAAAAGTGTGTTTTGCGTTTTGTGATTTTTAAAAACGTTTCTTAGAAAAATCTTAAGAATTGCATCTGCAACAAAAAAATGGAAAGACGGACACTTATATAATGAGAGGATAAATGTGCCAAATCTGATTTGGGCGGATTTTCTCAAAGGGGACAAAAATTTGTCAAAAAAAGTATAAAACAATGGAGTGATTTTAATGTATTGCGGACATTGCGGTAAAAAGCTGGACGAGGGCGAAATCTGCCTTTGCGAAATTCTTGATGAAACCATAGAGGCACCTGCAGAAAATATGCCCGAGCCGGAGCCGATTTATTTTTCACCGCAGAAGCCCGAAAAGCCTGCCAAGAAAAAGCCGTCATGGAAAAAGGTGCTTGCAGGTGTAATTGCAGGCGTTATCTCGTTCAATGTTTTCTCGTTCATATTTTCTTCGGTCTTTGATAAGATTTTCGAGGATAAGGAGCCCGAAAGCAGTGAAACCAATATTTTTGAGGGCATTGATGATGATTTTGTGATTGCCCCGTCTGATATTGAATACACAAAGGGTATTGTTAACGGCAACACCTATTCAAATCCATGGGCAAATCTGAAAATCAGCATGGATTCTCGCTTTGCAGAGGGCACAGAGGAAGATTACGAGGCATATGAAAGCCTGCTTTATGACTGCGGCGCATATTTCTACGCTGATGATGACGGTGATGATATCGGCATAATTTTCTACGATGCGGGCAGCACGACGATTATTGAATATGCCGAAGAATGCCTTGAAATCTGGGAAAATGCCGCCAACACCACAGCAGAAGAAACATATTCGGAAGCTGTTCTGCAAAACATAACATTTAAGCGTGAAGCAAGGGTTGTTGAAATCGCAGGCGAGGAATATCTCGGAGTTTTTCTGACCGCTGAAGCCTACGGCGAATCCTATGTGGTTTACGGCGATTTCTGTGCAATGAGGGACGGAAGAATTATTGATATCAGCTTCACCGGCGACAGCATTGAAGAAGGAATCGCTCTTGTTCAGTCATTTGAAATCTGCAGCGGATATAATGTTTGAAAACAAAAAACAGGGAGGACAAAAAATGAAAGGATTAAAAAAATTAACAGCAATCATTCTTTGTGCAGTTTTAACATTCACGGCAATTCCGATGTCGGCTTTTGCTGCCGAAGAAAGAACGGTTATTGACAGCGGCTTTTGCGGTGCATTTGGCGAAAACCTCACATGGACTCTTTATGATGACGGCGAGCTTGTCATCAGCGGCGAGGGCGAAATGGATAACTATTATGTTGATTATTATGACAAAGATAACTACGAAGAGAAGTTTCCTGCTTGGTACGGATACTACAGCCAAATTGATGTAATTACGCTCGAAGAAGGAGTAACCTCAATCGGAAGACACGCATTTACAGGGGATAACATTGGTTATTATAAAGTTAATCTGCCGAAATCTCTCAGGTTTTACTACGGACATCCGTTCAGACCAAATCACAACAATTGCAAAAAAGGACAGTATTGTGTTATCAACTATGCGGGAAGCGAAAGCGAATGGGCTCTCGTTCAGCAAACAGGAAGTTCTGAGAACTTCAATGATTTCATTTACAGATACGGAAAAAGACACTTTACCGTAAAATTCAATTCCGAGGATATGCAACCCGTAATCGATTTGGTTGCCATAGGTCTTGACAGAATGAATTTCACCGAAGAAGGTGAGCGTGACTCCATAAATGTGTATTATTACACAGCAGGGGCAGAAGATGCCAAAATCCGTTGGACCGTCAACGGGGACTCTGTGTCATACGAGCCGCGTGTTGATGAAGCTTCTGGGCTTGAAACAACAATTGTGCTTACTGCTCAAAAATACGGCGAAGCAGAAATCAAGGCGGAGCTTGTTGATACAGACGGAACCGTTCTTGCCTCTGACAGCACAACCGTAAAAGTTATTATTCCCAAAGGAATGAACATAATCGAAAAGATAAATTATTATGCAACAGAAGCTTTTATGTATATGGGTGCTTACGGCTTGGCGTTCTCTTTTGCGTTCGGACTGTTTATTGAAGCGTTGCTTTCGGCACCGATTGTACTCTTCAAAATGATTTTTGGATAATAATCACATTGTTTGCTCTGATTTATATGTTTACAAACCCCTCGGTTTCGGCCGAGGGGTTTTTGATTGACTTTATTCCGTGCAGGATATATAATTAACGTGAAAAACAATACGAGGGAGAAAACTATGGAACAGTTTGCAAAGCGATTTAAAATTGACTGCTCGCCCGTTGCACATGAAAAGCAGACGGTTGTGCGCAAAAACACAAGGCTTACCGTTATCACGCCCTGCCTTCTCAGAGTTGAAGTTCAGCCCGAGGGCAAATTCTGCGATGAACCGACTCAGAGCGTTTGGTACCGTGATTTCTGTGAAACGGAATTTGAGGTTAACGAAACAAAAAATACAATTGAAATCAAAACATCAAAGGCAGTTTTCGTTTATTCTCTTAAATCCAACAAAATGCTTCGCATAAAGCTCGGCGACGGCAGAGTTGTTTCAAACTACAGCGCAGGTAATCTCAAAGGCACCTGCCGAACCCTTGATATCACTGCGGGTATTATTACCCTCGGCGACGGCGTGTGTTCAAGAAACGGCGTTGCCGTGCTTGATGACGGTGATACCCTCGCTCTCAAGTCCGACGGCTCCATTCTTCCCCGAGAGAATAAAGAAAGCGATAAATATTATTTTGCATACGGCAACGATTATATCGGCGCAACAACCGATTTATATAAGCTGACGGGCAAGGTGCCTCTTATCCCGAGATATGCCCTTTCAAACTGGTGGAGCAGATACAAGGCATATTCTCAGGATGAATATCTGAGCCTTATGGACAGATTCAAGGCTGAGGAAATCCCCATAACCGTTGCAACGGTTGATATGGACTGGCACTGGGTTAACATAAAAGAAAAATTCGGCAAGGATGCCCATAAGGTCACAAAGCACAGAAACTTCATGGAATACGTTTATGACGTCTGGTCAGTCGGCTGGACGGGATACACCTTCAACACCGACCTTTTCCCCGATTACAAAGCTTTCCTCAAAAAGCTGAAGGATGATAACTATCATGTAACCTTCAATCTGCATCCCTCAATGGGTGTGCGCTGGTTTGAAGATCAGTATGAGGATATGTGCAAGGCGATGGGTCAGAATCCCAAGGAGAAAAAGGCTGTTGAATTCGATATAACAGACAAAAAATTCACTGAGAATTATTTTGATATTCTGCATCATCCGTTTGAAAAAGACGGCGTTGATTTCTGGTGGATTGACTGGCAGCAGGGCAAAAACACCGCAGTAAAAGGTCTTGACCCTCTCTGGGCGCTCAATCACTATCATTTTCTTGACAACGCCAAGGATAACCATAGGCCGCTCATTCTCTCCCGCTTCTGCGGCGCAGGCAGCCAGCGTTATCCTTTAGGCTTCAGCGGCGACACAACTCAGACGTGGAAGAGCCTTGATTTCCAGCCCGGTTTTACTGCAACCGCTTCAAACGTTGCTTATCCGTGGTGGAGCCATGATATCGGCGGTCACTGCATGGGTAAAAAGGATGATGAGCTTTATCTGCGCTGGGTGCAGCTCGGCGTGTTCAGCCCCGTCATGCGTCTGCATTCAACCAATAATGAATTTGCGGGCAAGGAGCCGTGGAATTACAGCGGACCCGTTGAGAGAATTGCAAAGGATGCTCTTCGCTTAAGGCATAAGCTTCTGCCCTATATTTACACGATGAACTACCGCACCCATACGGAGTGCAGAGCAATCTGCGAGCCGATGTATTATGCTTATCCCGAAGATAAAAACGCATATGAATGCCAAAACGAATTCTTCTTCGGCACGGAGCTTATTGCTGCACCCATAACCAAGCATACATCGCTCAAAACAAATCTTGCGGGAGTTAACGTATGGCTTCCCGAGGGCAGATACACAGATATTTTCACGGGCAGAATTTACAGCGGAAATAAATTTGTTGAAATGTACCGCGATATCGAAACAATTCCCGTTCTCGCAAAAGAGGGCGCAATCATTCCCATGAGTGCAAACTGCAGGACTAATGACTGCTCCAACCCCGCAACTCTCGAGCTTCTTGTCTACAGAGGTAACAACACCTTTACCCTCTATGAGGATGACGGCGAAACACTTTCATATCAGAACGGCGAATATCTCAAAACTGCATTTACCGTTGCCGAAAGCGGCAGCAGGGTGTCGTTCAAAATAACAAAGGCAGAGGGCGATTGCAGCGTCGCCCCCGAAACAAGAACCTATGTTGTTAAATTCAAGGATATAGTTGACGGAAATGTTTCCGTAACCATCAACGGCGAAAAGGTTAATGCCGATGTTAAAAAATGCGGCGGAACTCTCGAAGTTACGGTTGCCGCAAAACCGTGTGCAGAGGTTGAAATTGTTGCGGAAAATTGTGCTTATCTTGCAAATGCAGACAAAAAGCAGGAGCTTACCAAGGTGATTTCAAAGTTCCAGATGTCAACCGACCGCAAGGGAATGCTCTTCAATGCGTTTGTTAAAAACGAAAAGAAGCTTCCCCGCGTTTCAAAGGATTTCATCGGTCCTATCGAAGAAATCATGAAGCTTCACAGATAAAAATAAAACCGCTTGATTAAAAGTCAAGCGGTTTTGTTTTTGCATAACAACAAAAGCATTGACAGTCCTTATTTATATTTGATATAATAATATGAAAAACTGTTTTATGAAGTCAAGAAACGGCTGTGCGCTGAAGAGTTAGGAGTGACTTTATATGAAAAAGAATATATATCTTGTGCAGGCCGGATGTTTATACGGTGACACTTATTATCTGCCGTATGCTGTCGGTATGCTGGCGGCGTTTGCAATGGCGGACAGTGATATAAACGGCAGCTGCGATATCAAAAGAATAATTTATTCGCTTGAGGATATTGAAAATGCGATAGAAGGCTTTGAAGAGCCCTTTGCAGTCGGTTTTTCAAACTCAATCTGGAACTACAGCTATAATCTTGAATTTGCGCAGAGATTAAAGGAGCGTTTCCCTGATTGCAAAATTATTTTCGGCGGTCATCATATTCCGCCCGATGTCAGCTATCTTGAGAATTATTCGTTTATTGACTTTCTCATTCACGGCAAGGGTGAAGAGGCGTTCAGAGATATAATCAGGCATCTGCTGGGT
>JBGVNA010000063.1:0-24732 GCA_045125175.1 Acutalibacteraceae bacterium | reverse complement strand
GCTGATAGAAAGTATTGAAGAACAGATTGAATATGACTGTATCAACGGCGATGCCGAAATGGTCAGAGAGATTATTCTCATAATGGCAGATGTTATGTCCGGAACAACTCCCACCGTCAGAATCGGCGGAAGTGATTTTCCGAGAGAGATCGTTATTTCACGGTTCAAAAAACTTTCGTCAGAGCATATCGAATACGTCATCGGCTGCATTGAAAGTTCCACAACAAAAATCAAAAATATCAAATCATATCTCATATCTGCTTTGTATAACGCACCATCCACAATGGCAAGCTCGGTTTCGGCAGAGTTTGCTTTCTATAACAATAATTAACTGATAATAAGGAGGTCGAAAAATTCGTAAGAATAAACAGAAGATTTTGGCAAACAACATTAAAAAGGAAGGAGATGGCTTATGGAAATAAATAACGAACAGAATTCAGGCAGAAAAATGAGTGAAGCGGAAAAACAAAGTGTTATTGAAAAGCTTTGGCTCATTTATTTCAACGATACTCTTTACGGAAAAGGTCTGATAAGCGAATCTGAAAGAAACCGTATGGCGAACAAGATTCATTCCCGTAAGCCGTCAAACCAATCAAGATAAATTTCGCTCTTGATTTTCTTTTGTGTTTCTGCTAATATATAGATAATGATTTAACGAAATCATGTTCAATATGGAGGGATTGTAGATAAATGGATATACATAGCGTTAGAATGCAAATGAGAATGAAAAGCATATATGAGATTCCGCTCAGGGTAACATATTATGCCCGTGTTTCGACGGACAGCGATGAGCAGTTGAATTCGCTCGGCAATCAGGTAAGCTTTTATGAGAATTTTATCCGTAAGCATCTTCCCTGGACTTTTGTGCCGGGTTACGTAGATGAGGGTCTGTCGGGTATTTCGGTAAAGAAAAGAGAAAATTTCAACAGAATGATTGATGATGCGGCAGACGGAAAGTTCGATTTGGTTATCACCAAAGAAATCTCACGTTTTGCAAGAAATACTCTCGATTCAATTCAGTTTACCCGTCAGCTTCTCGGATACGGTGTCGGCGTATTCTTTCAGAATGACAACATAAATACCCTTGAAGAAGACAGCGAACTCAGACTTTCGATTATGTCCTCAATTGCGCAGGAAGAACTCCGCAAGCTTTCGAGCCGAGTTAAGTTCGGTCATCAGCAGGCAATCAAGTCAAACGTTGTTCTTGGCAACAGTAATATATTCGGCTACAAAAAACTTGATAAAAGGCTTGTTATTGACGAAGAACAGGCAGAAATGGTAAGAGAATTGTTTGAACTTTATGCAACCGATCAATATAGCATGAAGCAGATTGAAACAATTTTCTGGGACAAGGGATACCGTAATAACAAGGGCAATAAAATTGCTCACTCGACAATGTCAAATATGATTTCAAATCCCAAGTACAAGGGATACTATGTCGGCAACAAAGTCCGTGTTGTTGATATGTTCACAAAGAAACAGAAGTTCCTGCCACCTGAAGAATGGGTTATGTTCAAAGATGAAACAGGTGAAATTGTGCCTGCCATCGTTTCGGAAGAATTATGGGATAAGGCAAATGTGATTCTTCGAAGAAGAAGTGAAGATGTAAAAGCACGTCAGGGTATTTGTAACCATGCAAATCTGCTGACGGGAAAACTTTTCTGTATGGACTGCGGAACAGCATATTACCGCCGTGAATCCAAAGACAGAAGCGGAAAGAAAAACAGTAAATGGATTTGCTCCGGCAAAATCAAAGGCGGTTCCGATTCCTGCGCATCGTTCGCAATTTATGAAGAAGAAATCAAACCGGTTCTTTTTGAAGTTTTCCGTGATACAAAAGCAAACGCCGATGCACTTGTTGAAGAATATTTGCGTGATTACGCAGAAATGACCGATAACGGGAAATTGCCCAAAAGAATAAAAGAACTCGAAAAGAAGATAGATTTTGCTTTGCAGAAAAAAGCAAAGCTGCTTGAATTCAATGTTGCAGGTAAGATTACCGACAGAGATTTCTTTGAGATGACAGAGCAATGCAACAACGAAATCAAAGAAACGGAAGAACTGATTAGAGAGCTTTCAGAAACACTTGAATCAAGCGAAGAATTCAAAAAACACATCAATGCCGTTCGCAGTGCGATTGCCGCAGCTCAGTCTGATGCAAGATGCGGAATAATTTCAAAAGAATTCGTTGATACCTATATAGATAAGATTTATGTGACTCCCGTTGATGAGAATACGATGAAGTTAAGTATCAAGATTTTCTCGGGAGAATCAACGGAAAAATACCTCGAAAAGTTCAGACGTCACGTGGGACAAATGAAGTCCGTATCTGACAGCCACACAAAAAATCAAGGAATATCAACGGTTTCAGGCTCTGAAAATTCTGCGGGTCAAACGAGCAAGAAGATGATCGAGGCTTATGAAAACGGCATGAAATAACTAAGTCCTATGAGTTTTTGAAGAACCGGCGCAGGCAGCTGCGGCGGTTCTTTGTTATTGTGCGGCAAGGATAAAAGAAAATGTTCAAATATATTTTGCAAACCGATAATCTTTTATACAATTATAGATGTTGACTGATTTTAATTATTATTATATAATACTATGTTAAGAAAGTGTTTTTAATCATCGTTTCAGCCGCGTTTTCAGGCGGTGAGAAGGAGTTATATAATGATAAAAGAAGAAAATTTGAGGCTTATGCCCACAGTGGCTCTCAGAGGGCTTGTTATTTTTCCGAATATGTTTATTCATTTCGATGTGGGAAGAGAAAAATCCATTAATGCGCTGAAAAAGGCGATGGATACGGATCAGGAAATTTTTCTTGTTACCCAAAAGGATATTTCCGTTGATGACCCCGATTACGGTGAGCTTTATGAAATCGGCATTGTTGCAAGTGTTAAGCAGGTGCTTAAGCTTCCGGGTAAAAGCGGCAATGTTCGCGTTGCGGTTGAGGGGCTTTACAGGGCAAGGCTTATTCAGGGTCTTGAAGTCGGCAAGGGCAATTATCTTAAAACCATGATTTTTCCCATTGAAGAGCCTGCAATCCGTGCAGATAAAGCGGACTATGCCAAAGCTCTTGTGCGCCACACAAAGGATGTTTTTGCGGAATATTCCGATTGCGCCCCCCAGCTTCCCGCAGACCTTGTAACGGGAATTATGCAGAAAACCGAGGCTGGCGAGCTTGCTGATTATATTGCAGGCAACATCATGCTTGAATATGAAGACAGGCAGCATATTCTTTCAACCGTAAATCCGATAAAAAGGCTTGAAGAAATGTGCGTAATGCTCGCAAATGAGGGTAATCTGCTTTCTATTGAAGCGGAAATCGGCGACAAGGTGCAGGAGCAGATTGATAAAAATCAGCGTGAATATTATCTGCGTGAGCAGATGAAGGTTATATCCGAAGAGCTTGGCGGCGGTATTTCTCACGAAGAGGAGCTGGATTATTTCCGTGAAACGATTTTTAACTTGAAGGCTGCCGATGAGGTTAAAGAAAAGCTTTTCAAAGAATGCGATAAGCTTGAAAAATATTCACCAAGCTCTCCCGAGGCGGCAGTCAGCAGAAATTATATTGAAACCTGCATTGCGCTGCCCTGGGATAACATGAGCGAAGAGAATACTGATATAGCGAAGTCCCGAAAGATACTTGAAAATGACCATTACGGTCTTGAAAAAATAAAAAGAAGAATTCTTGAATACCTTGCGGTGCGTGTTATGGCACCTGATATCAAGGGTCAGATAATCTGCCTCGTTGGTCCTCCGGGTGTCGGTAAAACCTCAATTGCACGTTCGGTTGCGAGCGCAACGGGCAGAAATTATGTGAGAATTTCGCTCGGTGGTGTTAAAGATGAGGCGGAAATCAGAGGCCACAGAAAAACATATATCGGCTCTATGCCGGGCAGAATAATCGATGCTATGAAGCAGGCGGGCACAAGCAATCCGCTTATTCTTCTTGATGAGGTTGATAAGCTTTCGTCGGATTACAAAGGCGACCCCACATCGGCATTGCTTGAAGTTCTTGATCCTGAACAGAATTCAACCTTCAGAGATCACTATATTGAATTGCCGTTTGACCTCAGCAAGGTTATGTTCATAACAACAGCAAACGTTGAAGCCAATATTCCCGACCCTCTGCGTGACAGAATGGAAATCATTGAGCTCGGCAGCTACACGGCAGAGGAAAAATTCAACATTGCAAAAAAGCATCTTATACCAAAGCAGATGAAGCGTCACGGACTGACTTCATCAAATTTCAGAATAACCGATAAGGCGATAAGACTTGTTATCGAGGGTTACACAAGAGAAGCGGGCGTAAGAGCCTTGGAGCAGAAGATAGCGGCAATATGCCGAAAAGCCGTTATGGAAATCGTTGAGGGCAACGCAGAAAAGGTTTCGGTTAAGCCTGAGAATATTGAAACGCTGCTTGGTACGCGAAAGTTCAAAGCGGATTCGATTATCTGCGAAAACGAGGTTGGTGTTGTTAACGGCCTTGCGTGGACTTCTGTCGGCGGCGATATGCTTGAAATTGAAACGGCTGTTCTTAAAGGTACGGGTAAGCTGGAGCTTACAGGCTCTCTCGGTGACGTTATGCAGGAGAGCGCAAAGGCGGCGGTGAGCTATATCCGTTCAAAATCGGATGAGCTTCCCATAAACAGCAATTTCTATAAAGAAAACGATATTCATATTCATGTTCCGGAGGGCGCAACGCCCAAGGACGGCCCGTCGGCAGGCGTTACGATTGCCACATCCCTTGTTTCGGCTCTTACGGGCAGAAAGGTTCGCAAGGATGTTGCCATGACGGGTGAAATTACTCTGCGAGGCAGGGTTCTCCCCATCGGCGGTCTAAAAGAAAAGTCGATGGCGGCTTACAGAGCAGGCATAAAAACCGTTGTTATCCCTTATGATAACATTGCCGACCTCGATGAGGTTGACCCCAAGGTTAAGGAAACGATAACCTTTGAGCCGGTTAAAACCGTTGAGGCAGTTTGGAATATCGCTCTTGAAAAAGAGGAAGCAGCGGCAAAAAAACAGGCAAAGCCCGTTGAAATCGGGAAAGCCTCGCATGCTTCGATAACACAGTAATTGAGGATTGGAAAATGAGATTTGATAAAATAGAATTTACTGCGGCATACGGAACATCAAAGCAGCTTCCGCCGTCAAAGGATGCGGAAATTGTTTTTTCGGGCCGTTCGAATGTCGGCAAATCATCGCTTATAAATAAAGTTTTTAACCGTAAAAACCTTGCAAGAGTCAGCTCTGTGCCGGGTAAGACAATAACGGTCAATTTCTTTAAGGGCGACGGAGTTTACTTCGTTGACCTGCCCGGCTACGGCTACGCAAAGCGTGAGCAGAGCGAAAAAAAGAGATGGGCAGAGCTTATGGAGGGCTATTTCCATTCGGACAGAAACATTGCCCTTGTCATTCAGCTTGTGGATATGCGCCATGCCCCCACGGCGGATGACATGATGATGCTGAATTTCCTGAGAGAATGTGAAATTCCGTTTATGATTGCCCTTACAAAATGCGATAAGCTCAATAAAACCGAAACCGAAAAGCGCAGGGCAGAGCTTGCCGAGGAGCTTAAGGATTATTCAGATATAACAACCGTTGAATTTTCGGCAGTGAAAGGAACGGGTGTTGAAGATGTAAAGGCGGCAATTGTTGCTGCGTTAAAACAGGGGGATTTTTAAAGATGTATGTTTCGGATTGCATTAACATAAATAATGACGGTCATCTTACAATCGGCGGCAAGGATACCGTTGAGCTTGCAAAGGAATACGGCACTCCTGCCTATGTTTTTGATGAAAACGAAATCAGAAAAAACCTGAGAGCTTTCAGGGATTCCATGAACGAATATTATGCAGGCAACGGCCTTGTTGTTTATGCAAGCAAGGCTTTCTGCTGCAAAGAGATGTGCCGCATCTGCAAGCAGGAGGGCACGGGCATTGATGTTGTTTCAGGCGGCGAGCTTTACACGGCTCTTTCTGTTGATTTTCCTGCGGAAAATATAGTTTTTCACGGCAACAACAAAACCTATGACGAGCTTGTGATGGCTGTTTCAAACGGAGTCGGCAGAATAGTTGTTGATAATATCTGCGAGCTTGAAACCCTCAGCCGAATTGCTGCGGAGCAGGGCAAAACAGCGGGCATTATGTTCAGAATAAAGCCCGGTATTGATGCCCATACCCATGATTTTATAAAAACAGGTCAGATTGATTCAAAATTCGGCTTTGCTCTTGAAACAGGCGAAGCTATGGAAGCTGTTAAAAAGGCGGTGAATATGCCGAATATCAAACTCAGAGGTCTGCATTGCCATATCGGCTCGCAGATTTTTGATATTGATCCATTTGAGCATGCAGCTGCCGTTATGCTTGAACTTTACAAAGCAATCAAGGATGAAACAGGAGTTGAGCTTGAAGAGCTTAATCTCGGCGGCGGATTCGGTATAAAGTATCTTGAAAGCGACCGCCCGAATCCTTATGAGGAATACATGAAGAATGTTTCAAAGGTTGTTAAAGAGCATTCCGAAAAGCTCGGTCTTAAAACACCTTTTGTTCTTATTGAGCCGGGCCGTTCCGTTGTCGGCGCAGCAGGCATAACTCTTTATACTGTCGGCTGTGTTAAGGATATTCCCGATATCCGTACCTTTGTTTCGGTTGACGGCGGTATGAGTGATAATCCCAGATACGCTCTTTATCATGCGGATTATGAGATTGTATGCGCCAACAAGGCGAATGAAGAAAGATGCGAAACCGTTACCGTTGCGGGCAAATGCTGCGAAAGCGGCGACCTTATTCAGGAGGATACAAAGCTCCAGTCCGTTGTTCCGGGCGATATTCTTGCGGTGCTTTCAACAGGCGCATATAACTACTCGATGGCGTCAAACTATAACCGGATTCCCCGTCTGCCCGTAATCATGGTTAAGGACGGAGAGTCAAGAATTATCGTAAAAAGAGAAACTTACGAAATGGTTGCGGATTGTGACATCTGATTGAGAAATAATAATAAAAACGATTTAAGGAAGTGACACAATGCCTCAGATAAGAATGTTAGCCGATCAGGTTCGTCTGGTTTCGGAGCAGACAAGCAGATTTAAAACGGGACGCATTTCGGCGTCCATGGCATTGCCTATGGATGATAAAACGGCGGCAAATTCGCTGCTTATATATCTTCTGAAGCGTTCATGCAAGGAATATCCCGATTTTTCGCTTCTCAACGGAAAGCTTGATGAGCTTTACGGTGCTGCTCTTTCGGCAGGTGTTTCAAAAATCGGCGAAGCGCAGGTGCTTACCCTTTCGGTGACATGCCTTGAAGACCGATTTGCTTTAACAGACGAGAGCATTGTTGAGCAGTGCGCCCGTCTTCTTGCGAACATGATTTTCAGCCCCAACTGCAAGTGCGGCAGCTTCGGTGCAGAAAATCTTGCCATGGAAAAAAGGCTTCTTATTCAGAAAATTGAAGAGGAGCTTAACGATAAGCGTACCTATGCTTTTAATAAATGTATAGAATATATGTGTGCCAATGAGGCATACGGCAAAGACAAATACGGAACAATTGAGGAAATTCAGAATGTTAAAATGGCTGATATTTACGCAGCGTGGAAAAATCTGCTTTCCTCAGCCATATTCCAGATAACCGTTGTCGGCGGTGCAGACGTTGACAAAATTGCAGATGTTTTTGAAAAATCATTCAAAAAGATTGAACGCAATCCCGTCAAGCCCGAAACCGTGTTTATCCGCAGGGGAGGCCATTTCAACAGGTATGAAGAAACCTTCCCCGTCAATCAGGGCAAGCTCGTTATCGGCTTCAGAGCAGGCATGGAGCACAGCCGTGACAACCTTTTTGCAATAACCGTTATGAACGATATTTTCGGCATGGGCACGTATTCCAAGCTGTTCATGAATGTCCGCGAAAAGCTCAGCCTTGCATATTATTGCTGGTCAAGGCTTGCTGCAAATAAGGGTATTGTGCTTGTTGAAGGCGGCATTGATACCGATAAAGAAAAGAAAGTTTCTGCTGAAATCCTTACTCAGCTTACAGACTTGAGAAACGGCAAAACCGACCCCGAAGTGCTTGATTCTTCAAAACGTTCACTTAAAGAAAAATATACTTTTACAACGCCCGAGGGCATCTGTTCATGGTATGCCGCTCAGGTGCTTCAGGATGAAATCCTCACTCCCGAGGATATGATAAGCGGCGTTGAAACTGTCACGATGGAGCAGGTATGCGAGGCTGCAAAGAAGCTTTCAATAGATACAATATTCATGCTTAAGGCGCAGGACGAGGAGGCGAGCGAAAATGGAAATTAAAAAGCTTACCAATGAAAAACTCGGTGAAACCGTTTATTGCGCAAAGCATTCTTCGGGTCTTGAAATCAGAGTGCTGCCCAAAGAGGGCTACACCTCAGCTTATGCTGTTTTTGGTGTGAAATACGGCTCGATAGATACTGCTGTAAAAAATGAAAACGGTGAGTTTGAAACCATCCCCGAGGGCACGGCCCATTTCCTTGAGCATAAGCTTTTTGAGAGCGAGGATTTAAATGCATTTGAGCGTTTTGCCAAAACGGGCGCAAGCGCAAATGCTTACACAAGCTTTGAAAAAACGGCTTACCTTTTCAAAGGCTCGGAGAATATAAGGGAATCCCTTGAAATTCTGCTTGATTTTGTTCAGAATCCTTATTTCACTCAGCAGACTGTTGAGAAAGAGCAGGGTATTATCGGTCAGGAAATCAGAATGTATCAGGATTTGCCCGATTGGCAGGTAATGTTCAATCTCTTAAAGGCACTTTACAGCGACCACCCCGTAAGGATAGATATCGCAGGTACTCAGGAGTCAATTGCAAAAATTGATGCAGACCTGCTTTACAGACTTTATAAAAATTTCTATAATCCCGCAAACATGGTTCTCAGCGTAGTCGGCGGAATTGAGCCGCAGGAGGTTTTTGATATTGTTGACAGATGCATAAAACCCTCCGACGGCAAGGCGGCGGAAAGAAAATTTGTCAGGGAAAGTCCTCTTCCCGTTAAGAATTATGTTGAAGAGAAGCTTTCTGTTGCCGAAAAGCAGTTTTTGCTTGGATTTAAAGAGGACCTCTCGGAACCCTTGCTCAGCCTTGAGGACGAAATCGCATCGCAGGTTATGGTTGAAGCAATTGCTGGCAAATCATCTCCGCTGTTTAAAAAATTGCTTGATGAGGAGCTTATTGATATGGGCTTTGGCGGCGATGTTTTCAACGGTTTCGGCTTCTCTTGCGTGATGTTCGGAGGAACAAGCGCAGACCCCGAAAAAGCATGTGAAATCATAAAAGCGGAAATAAACCGCTGCAAGTCGGAGGGCGTTGACCCCGCTGCTTTCGAAAGAGCAAAGCGTAAATTCTATGGCAGATATGTTATGAGCTATAATGATATTGATGATACGGCAAATCTCATGATGAACCTTCATTTCAACGGCTATGAGCCTTTTGAAGAGCTGGCTGTTTGCAGAAATCTCAATCTTGAAAAGGTTCAGCAGAGGCTTGAGGTTCTTAAGGAAGAAGCTTCGGCACTTTCCGTCATAAGACCCATAGAATAATGTTTAAAAGAGAGGAATAATAAAATGTCCGATTATACAGTTGTTTATTTTTCGGGAATCGACAGGGGATTCAGCGTGCCGAGTGTTCTTGCGGATTTTTCGGTTTTCGGCGTTGACGTGCAGATCAGATTTTACGGCGCAATAATCGCTTTCGGTTTTCTTCTTGCCGTGCTATTCGGCGGCAGAATGGCCTATAAGTGGAAAATGAGCCTCGATAAAATGATTGATGTTCTGATTTACGGCTCAATTGCCGCGATAATCGGAGCAAGGCTCTATTATGTTTTCTCCAAATGGGATTATTACAGTGAGCATCTTTCCGAGATTCCGCAGATATGGGAGGGCGGCCTTGCCATTTACGGCGGAATTATAGGTGGCCTTGTTGCAGCATATGTTGTTTGCAAAATAAGAAAAATGAACTATTGGAATCTTATTGATATTGCAACCATGAGCCTTCTTATAGGTCAAGGTATCGGCAGATGGGGTAACTTCACTAATCAGGAGGCATTCGGCGTGAATACCGATCTTCCATGGGGTATGTGGAGCCAAAAGGTTGCTGATGAAATCATGAGAAATCAGGCTGAATACGCCGAAAAAGGCTTTTCGGTAGACCCGAATCTTCCCGTTCATCCAACGTTCCTTTATGAATCAATCTGGTGCCTTTTAGGCGTGCTTGTGCTTTATATTATCTGCCGCAAAGCGAGAAAATTCAGCGGTCAGATTGCTCTTTGCTACGGCATATGGTACGGCCTTGAAAGAACCTTTGTCGAGGGCTTAAGAACAGACAGTCTCTATATCGCAAACACAACAATCCGTGTTTCACAGGCTCTTTCGGCGGCACTTGTTGTTGTGTGCGCAATAATGCTCACGGTTCTTCTGATTAAGCATAAGAAAAATCCCAAACCCATTGACGGCGTTGATTTCTTCATGGAAGAGGAACTGCGCAAAAAAGCTGAGGAGCTTCAAGAACTGGCTGAAAAAGCTTCAACCGAAGAAACTGAAGAGGAGAGAACAGAAACAAATGGCGAAAATAATTGACGGCAAGGCGATAAGAGAATTTAACCTTGATAAAATTTCAGAGCAGGTTGAGCAGCTTAAGGAAAAGGGCGTTCTGCCCACCCTTGCGGTTATAATCGTAGGCAGTGACCCTGCTTCAAGAATTTATGTTAACAACAAAAAAGCAGCTTGCGAAAGAACGGGCATGAAATCTCTTGAATTCGCTTTGCCCGAGGAAACAACAACGGAAGAATTGCTTGAGCTTATCGATAAGCTTAATGCGGATAAATCGGTTAACGGCATTCTCTGCCAGCTTCCGGTGCCTAAGCATATCAATAAAAATGAGGTGCTTGAAAGAATTCTGCCCGAAAAGGATGTTGACTGCTTCCACCCCGAAAATGTGGGAAAGCTCTGCATCGGCAACGGCGGGCTTGTTCCCTGCACTCCCATGGGTATGGTCAAAATGCTTGAATACGAAGGCGTTGACCCCACAGGCAAGCATTGCGTTATCATCGGCAGAAGCGATATAGTCGGCAAACCCATGGCTATGCTGATGCTTGCGAGAAATGCAACCGTAACCGTTTGCCATTCAAAAACGGTAAATCTTGCCGAAATCACAAGGCAGGCGGATATCCTTGTTGCGGCGGTTGGCATTGCAAAATTTGTTAAAGCGGATATGGTCAAAGACGGCGCAATCGTTCTCGACGTAGGCATGGACAGAGATGAAAACGGCAAGCTCTGCGGCGATGTTGATTATGATGCAGTTAAGGAAAAGGCATCGATGATAACTCCCGTGCCCGGCGGCGTCGGACCGATGACAATTGCAATGCTGATGAGAAACACCCTCACAGCCGCTAAAATGCAGAATAATATAGAATAAATTAAAGTGAAGGAGAAATACATATGAGAAAACTTTACAGAAGCAAATCCGACAGAAAAATTTTCGGCGTTCTCGGCGGTCTTGCAGCCTATTTCAATATTGATGCAACCATTCTCAGAATCGCTTATGTCCTTCTTTCAATTTTTGTTTTGGGATGCCCGATTGTTATTTATATCATAGCCGCTCTCATCATTCCCGAAGAGCCCGAAAGCACAAATCACTCTCCCTATCAGCAGGCAAATTATGAGCCTTATGACAATAGTCAAAATTAATTTAAAAATTTTTAAAAAACCTTTGACAACGCTTGATTGTTGTGATATAATCTTTCATGCCGCATATTCGGGGCGGGTATAGCTATGCCCAAAAACAGGTTTTCTGTGCCTCCGGTAACCCACTTATAAGAGTTACAAGAATAGCGAGTCTTAAAGAAAAGGAATGAATTCCGATGTACGCAATTATCGAAACTGGCGGCAAGCAGTATAAGGTAGAAGCCGGCGATGTAGTATTCATCGAAAAGCTTGACGCTGAAGAAGCAAGCGAGTACACCTTTGACAAGGTTATCGCAGTTGGAACCGACGACGGTATCACCGTTGGCGCACCCTATGTTGACGGAGCAAGCGTTTCCGCAAAGATTGTCAAGAACGGCAAGGCAAAGAAGATTACCGTTATGACCTACAAGCCCAAGAAGAACTCAAAGAGAAAGATGGGCCACAGACAGCCTTACACTAAGGTTGAAATCTCTGCTATCAACGCATAATTGGCTGCCCTATGATAAGGGTCAGGTTTTTAGTCGGTAACAAGCAGATAAAAGGCTTTGAGATAAGCGGCCACGCAATGTTTGCCGAAAGCGGCAGCGATGTGGTTTGCGCAGCAGTTTCCTCGGCAGCCTATATGGCGGCCAATACAGTAACCGAAGTTATCGGAATTGATGCCGAAGCAGAGGTTGGGGAAGCAAAAATGCGTTTTGTGCTTAATCAGACGAATGAGCAGGCAGTTGCAGTGCTCAAAGGTCTGGAGCTTCATTTAACGGAGCTTTCAAAGCAGTATCCCGAAAACATTAAAATAATCTACGGAGGTGTAAAGAATGCTTAAGATAAATGTACAGCTTTTCGCTCATAAAAAAGGTATGGGTTCAACCCGTAACGGCCGTGATTCAGAGTCAAAGAGACTCGGTGCAAAGAGAGCAGACGGTCAGTTCGTTCTTGCAGGTAACGTTCTTGTAAGACAGAGAGGTACACACATCCACCCCGGCAACAACGTTGGCAAGGGTTCAGATGATACTCTTTTCGCTCTCATCGACGGTACAGTTAAGTTCGAGCGTATGGGCAAAGACCGCAAGAAGGTCAGCGTTTACGCAGTTGAGCAGTAATTTACAAAAAGCAATCCGCTCTGCAATGCAGGGCGGATTTTTTTCGTTGTTGTGTTTTAATACGGGGTTTGATATAATGAATATCAATAAAAACAGGAGATGGTAGAATGAAAAAACTTTTAGCTGTTATATTATTATTACTGCTTTCAGCTTCATTGTTGTTCTCAGGCTGTTCCCAAGATAAAGCCGACAGTGGGTCGGAAAACGGCTCTGCCGCTGCAGGGGAGAATAGCGGGGAGCAGATTGTCAATGACGGCGAAGGCTATGTGGTTGAAGTGCCTTTCGGCGATTCGATATCAAGTTTTACTTTTGATGAAAAAGGAAAGCTTCTAAGCCAGAGTAATCCGGGCACAAACACCGATGCCGAGCTGATAAGCTATGCTTATGACAGCAACGGAAACTGCATAAGTATTTCGCAATATGATGAAAGCCAAGCAGTTTTTGTTGAAAAGATTTTTTCTTATGATGCTTCGGGCAATTGTATTGAAGAAAACGCCTATGAGTTTGTTGACGGCGAGCGTGTTTTTGATTTCGGTTATAAATATGAGCGGGATGCAGACGGAAAGATAATCAAAATCACAGATGATACGGGCGTTGCCGAGGTTTATTCCTATGATGAAAAAGGCAGATGTATCCGTGAAGTCAGCTATAATTCTGACGGTACGGTTTCATCCGAATCTGATTTTTATTATGACGATGCAAACCGCCTCGTTGAAGCTGCTTCAACCCAAACTGATGTAAAATATGAATATGATGCAAAGGGCAGGTTGATTAAAGAAGAACACTTTGATTGGTACTGCGTTGAGTATGAATATGTGACCGACGATACGGTTAATGTCTATATGGCATATGACGGCTTTGAAAAGGAGCTTGGTTACACAAAGGAATATTATGATAACGGGAAAATCATAAAATTGACATGGTACGGCGATGAGTCGGCTGTTGAGGAAATAAACATAGCCCTCGTTGAAGAACTGATTGCCAATGAACCCGACCCCACGGTTTTGAAAAATTTTTAAAATAAAGCGTCAGAGTAAATTTTGCTCTGACGCTTTAAAATTATTTGCCTAAAACCTTTTTCAGATACATACCCGTATATGATTTCTTGCATTTTGCAACTTCTTCCGGAGTGCCCTGCGCAACGATTTTTCCGCCGCCGCTGCCGCCCTCGGGGCCAAGGTCGATAATGTGGTCGGCGATTTTTATAACGTCAAGGTTATGTTCGATAACGATAACCGTGTTGCCCTTGTCAACAAACTTCTGCAAAACGTCAATAAGTCTGTGAACATCGGCGGTGTGCAGACCCGTTGTGGGTTCATCAAGTATATATACGGTTTTGCCTGTTGACTGCCTTGAAAGTTCTGTTGCGAGCTTGACTCTCTGCGCTTCGCCGCCTGAAAGGGTGGTTGCAGGCTGACCGATTTTGATATATCCGAGGCCGACATCATAGAGTGTTTTTATTTTGCGGTGGATTTTCGGAATGCTCTCAAAGAAATTCATGCCTTCTTCAACGGTCATGTTGAGAACATCGTGAATGTTTTTGCCCTTGTAGCGCACTTCAAGCGTTTCTCTGTTATAACGCTGACCCTTGCAGACTTCGCAGGGAACATAAATATCGCTCATAAAGTGCATCTCAATTTTAACGATACCGTCACCCTGACCGGCTTCGCATCTGCCGCCTTTAACGTTGAATGAAAAGCGGTTTGCCTTGTAGCCCTTTTTCTTGGAATCAACGGTGGAAGCGAAAAGCTCTCTGATATCGTTGAAAACGCCCGTGTAGGTTGCGGGATTTGAACGGGGTGTTCTGCCGATGGGTGACTGGTCAATGTCAATAACCTTGTCGAGATATTCCGTTCCCGTGATTTTATCGTGGTCGCCTGCAATTTTCTTTGCACCGTTAAGCTCCGTTACAAGATGCTTGTTGAGTATTTCATTGACAAGCGATGATTTGCCCGAGCCTGAAACGCCCGTTACGCATATGAATTTGCCGAGAGGAAACTCAACGTCGATATTTTTAAGGTTGTTTTCTCTTGCACCGTGAACAACAAGCGATTTGCCGTTGCCTTCCCTGCGCTTTTCAGGCAGAGGTATGAATTTTTTGCCGCTGAGATACTGACCCGTAATCGATTTTTCGCAGTTGATTATATCATCGACCGAGCCTGCGCAAACAATTTCGCCGCCGTGAATACCTGCACCCGGACCGACATCAACAATGTAATCCGCCGCCATCATTGTTTCTTCATCGTGTTCAACAACAATAAGAGTATTGCCGAGGTCACGGAGATTCTGCAGAGTTTTGAGCAGCTTTGCGTTGTCACGCTGATGCAGACCGATGCTTGGTTCATCGAGAATATAAAGCACGCCCATGAGCGATGAGCCTATCTGCGTTGCGAGTCGGATTCGCTGCGCCTCACCGCCCGACAGAGTTGCCGATGAGCGGGCAAGGGTCAGATAATCAAGGCCGACACTTGAAAGAAAATCAAGCCTGCCTCTGATTTCTTTTATAATCTGCTCGCCGATCATTGAGTCACGCTCGCTTAATTGCAGATTGTCAAGAAATTCGATTTCTTCATTAATGGACTTATTTACGAATTCATCAATATTGATGCCGCCCACGGTTACGCCGAGCGATTCTTTTCGAAGCCTTGCACCGCCGCATTCGGGGCATTTAACGCTTGACATATAGCTTTCGATTTCGTTCCTTGACCACTCGCTTGTGGTTTCTCTGTACCGTCTTTCAAGGTTGTTGATAATTCCCTCAAAATCCGTCATATATGTGCCGCTGCCGTATTCGCTTTTGCGTTCGAGCTTTATTTTTTTGCCGCCTGTGCCGTAGAAAATAACGTCTTTTGCTTTTTTAGAAAGCTCATTGAACGGAGTATCAAGCGAAAAATTATAGGCATTGGCAAGACCCTCATAATACATCTGAGCAATTGTGCCGCCATCTGAAATTGACCAGCCGCTTGCCTTGATTGCACCTTCACGCACAGAAAGCTTGCCGTCGGGCACAACCAGCTTGGGATCAACCTTCATAAACACGCTCAGACCGGTGCATTTGGGGCATGCACCAAACGGATTGTTGAATGAAAATGAGCGGGGTTCAAGCTCCTCAATGCTCACTCCGTGCTCTGGGCAGGCATAGTTGAGCGAATAAAGCTGCTCTTCGCCGCCGATAACGTCAATGAGCAGAAGTCCTTCGGTTAAATTGGTTGCGGTTTCAATTGAATCTGCAAGCCTTGAACGTATGCCGTCTTTGATAACAAGGCGGTCAACAATAACCTCAATGCTGTGCTTGATGTTCTTTTCGAGCTTGATTTCTTCGGAGAGGTCATAGGTTATGCCGTCAATTCTGACTCTTGCAAAGCCGCTTTTGCGGATATGGTCAAGCTCTTTGACGTATTCACCTTTTTTACCTCTTGCAATGGGTGCCATAACCTGAATTTTTGTGCCCTCATCCATTGAAAGCACACGCTTTGTTATATCATCAACGGTCTGCCTGTTGATTTCCCTGCCGCATTCGGGGCAGTGGGGGATACCTATTCGGGCATAAAGCAGACGCAGATAGTCGTAAATCTCCGTTACCGTGCCGACGGTTGAACGGGGATTTTTTGACGTTGTTTTCTGGTCAATCGAGATAGCGGGGGAAAGACCCTCAATGCTCTCAATGGCAGGTTTTTCCATCTGACCGAGAAATTGCCTTGCATATGAGGAAAGAGATTCAACATATCTTCGCTGACCCTCGGCATAAATCGTGTCAAAGGCAAGTGAAGATTTGCCTGAGCCTGAAAGACCCGTAAAAACAACCAGCTTGTCACGGGGTATGGTTATATCAACGTTTTTTAAGTTGTGCTCTTTAGCTCCCTTAACGGTAAGATATTTAACTGCCATTTATTTACCTCTTCTTAATTTTTCAATTTTATCGCGAAGATAAGCGGCGTGCTCAAATTCAAGTATTTTTGCTGCCGCTTTCATTTCGGCGGTGAGCTTGATAATCATTTCTTCACGCTCTTTTTTGCTCATCTTTGATATGGATTTTTCATCGTCTGTCTTTGCGGAAATTTCAATTATCTCATAAACATCTTTAACAATGGTTTTCGGTGTGATACCGTGTTCTTCATTGTATTTCATCTGCTTTTGCCTGCGGCGTTCGGTTTCCGTTATGGCTCTTTCCATTGAGGGCGTTACGCAGTCAGCGTACATGATAACCGTGCCCTGCGAATTTCGTGCTGCTCTGCCGATTGTCTGCACAAGTGATGTTTCGGAGCGCAGGAAGCCCTCTTTATCCGCATCGAGAATTGCAACAAGCGAAACCTCGGGAATGTCCAGACCTTCACGCAGAAGGTTGATGCCGATAAGAACATCAAATTCACCAAGACGGAGCCCTCGGATTATTTCCATTCGCTCAATAGTATCAACATCGTGGTGCATATAACGCACCTTAATATCAAGATTTTCAAGGTAATCCGTAAGGTCTTCTGCCATGCGTTTTGTGAGAGTTGTTACAAGCACTCTTTCGCCCTTGGCGGTGCGTGTGTTGATTTCGGAAACGAGGTCGTCAATCTGCCCCTCAACAGGTCTTACCGAAATTTCAGGGTCAAGCAGACCTGTGGGTCTGATAACCTGCTCGGCGATATGTGCGCTCTTTTCTTTTTCAAGCTCGCCGGGGGTTGCGCTCACAAAAATTTTCTGACCCGTTCTTTCATAGAATTCATCAAAGGTCAAGGGCCTGTTATCGTAAGCGGAAGGTAAGCGGAAGCCGAAGTTAATAAGGCTTTCTTTTCTTGCTCTGTCGCCGCCGTACATTGCTCTCACCTGCGGAAGAGTAACGTGAGATTCGTCCACAAACAGCAAAAAGTCGTCGGGGAAATAGTTGAGAAGGGTGAATGGCGCCGAGCCTGCGGGTCTGCCGCTCATAACCCTTGAATAGTTTTCAATGCCTTTACAAAAGCCTGTTTCACGAAGCATTTCAATGTCGTATTCGGTTCTTTGCCTTATTCTCTGAGCTTCAAGCAACTTTCCGTTTTCCTGAAAATATTTTTCTCTTTCAAGCATTTCTTCATATATATTTTTTATGGATTGCTCCATTTTATCGGGTGCGATAACATAGTGCGATGCGGGATAAATGGCAACATGAGAAAGTACACTTTTGACCTGCCCCGTCAAAGCGTTTATTTCGCTTATGCGGTCAATTTCATCGCCGAAAAATTCAACTCTTATTCCGTTTTCATTTGAATAAACGGGAAAAATTTCAACGACATCGCCCCGTACTCTGAATTTGTTACGGCTGAAATCAATATCGTTGCGCTCATATTGAATTGAAACAAGCTTTTCAATCAGCTCATCACGGCTTTTCTCCATGCCTGTGCGCAGTGAAATAACCATGCTGCGGTAGTCAATGGGGTCGCCGAGAGTGTAAATACAGGATACGCTGGCAACGATAATTACGTCACGTCGTTCTGAAAGTGCAGAAGTTGCAGAGTGGCGGAGCTTATCGATTTCATCGTTGACGGCAGAATCTTTTTCGATATAAGTATCAGTTGTTGGAATATATGCTTCAGGCTGATAATAATCATAGTAACTGACGAAATATTCAACTGCATTTTCGGGAAAGAATTCACGGAATTCCGAGCAAAGCTGCGCTGCAAGGATTTTGTTATGAGCAAGGACAAGGGTGGGTCTGTTAACCTTTTCGATAATATTCGCCATTGTGAAGGTTTTGCCCGAGCCTGTAACACCGAGCAGGGTCTGCTCGCTGAAGCCCTTGTTGATTCCGTCAACAAGCTCTGCGATGGCCTGGGGCTGGTCGCCCATGGGCTTGTATTTTGAATGCAGCACGAATTTATCCATGATATTCCTCCTGTCAAACTCTATGAACAAATGTTCCTGTAAATTATATCATATTAATTTTTAAATGTAAACTCTTTTTTGATTTATTTCAATTATTAACATATTTCATAAAGGAATATCGAAACATGGCAATGTTTGTTGACATTTTCAACAAATGGTGGTATTATAACTGTGGTAAATTTTGTTTTGCGGCAAATATACTTCAATCTGAAACGGAGTGTTTTGTTTGAAAGGAATTATATTGGCAGGCGGCTCGGGCACAAGGCTTTATCCTTTGACCATGGTAACAAGTAAGCAGCTTCTGCCTGTTTATGATAAACCTATGATATATTATCCCCTGTCAACCCTCATGCTTGCAGGTATCAGAGAGATTTTGATTATTTCAACCCCTGCGGATACCCCGAAGTTTCAGGAGCTTCTGGGCAGCGGCAGGCAGTTCGGTTTGAATCTTTCATATGCCGTGCAGGAAAGCCCGGACGGACTTGCGCAGGCATTTATTATCGGCGAAAAATTCATCGGCGATGATGATGTAGCAATGGTTCTGGGCGATAACATTTTCTATGGCAACGGTCTTGGACATATGCTCAGGCAGGCTGCAAAAAATAAAAACAGAGCAACGATTTTCGGCTATTATGTTGATAATCCTCAGGCGTTCGGTGTTGTTGAATTTGATGAAAACGGCGTTCCCGTTTCAATTGAAGAAAAACCCGAAAATCCCAAGTCGAACTATGCTGTAACAGGTCTGTATTTTTATGATAACAGAGTTGTTGAATATGCAAAATCGCTCAAGCCCTCAAAGAGAGGCGAGCTTGAGATAACGGATATCAACCAGATGTATCTGCAGAATGGCGATCTCGACATCAAGCTCATGGGCAGAGGCTTTGCATGGCTTGACACGGGAACGGTTGAAAATCTTATGAATGCGGCGAATTTCATACAAACCGTTGAAAAGCTTCAGGGAATTAAAATTTCTGCTCCCGAAGAAATTGCATATAATATGCGCTGGATAAGCCGTGAGGCTTTGCTCAGCTCTGCAGAAAAATACGGTAAATCATCCTACGGTCAGCATCTGCGCTCGGTTGCCGAGGGCAAAATTCTTTATACGGGCGGCAAGCCCGGCGAAAGACCGTGTTGGGGTGTGGAGGGTAATTTAGACTATGAAGCTGACTGAAACAGCGATTAAAGGGGTTTTTGAGGCAGAACCTCAGGTTTTCGGCGATAACCGAGGCTGGTTTTGCGAAACCTATTCAAAAAAAGAGTTTGAAAAGGTCGGAATAGATGCCGATTTTGTTCAGGATAACCGTTCTTTTTCTGCAAAAAAAGGAACTCTCAGAGGTCTGCATTGCCAGAAAGACCCTATGTCACAGGCAAAGCTCGTAAGCTGCATTAAGGGCAAAATTCTTGATGTTGCGGTTGATATCAGAGAGGGTTCGCCCACTTATATGAAATGGGTAGCCGTTGAACTGAGCGCCGAAAACAAAAAGATGCTCTATATTCCCAAGGGCTGCCTTCACGGCTTTGTTACCCTGACAGACGATGTAGAAATTTCATATAAGGTTGACGAATTTTATTCGCCCGAAAATGACAGAAGCATCTGCTACTGTGACCCGCAAATAGGCGTTGAATGGGGCGTTGATGACCCCGTTCTTTCAGAAAAAGACAAAAAAGCGCCGCTGCTTAAGGACAGCGACGTTAAATTTGAATTTTAAAAAATTTACATTTTCAATCGGAATAAAGTGTTTGAAATCGGCTCATACTATGCGTGAAAAGCAAGTAAGGAGTTGAAAAGAATGCTTGATAAAATTTCACTGGTCCTTGTGATAATCGGTGCGCTCAACTGGGGCGGAATTGGCCTGTTTCAGTTTGACCTTGTGGCTTGGATTTTCGGCGGACAGGGAGCAATTCTCAGCAGAATTGTTTACACTCTTGTTGCCCTTGCGGGTATCTGGTGCATTTCCCTTCTTTTCAGAGAATCCGAAACAGCAATAACAGCCGACTCGGACGATATACAGTAAACGAAAACCGCTGACTGAACGAACAGTCGGCGGTTTTTTATGCATTTAATATTCATTTAGTTTTGGGGTGGGATAAAGTGTAGTAGGTTGCTATAATATAGATGATATATGCTATCACTTGGTTAATATCTATAGAAAACTGGCGGCTGAATATTAAATAAGGAATAACAGCAATCAAACTGAAAATCACAGTTGCGACGATAGCTTTACAAATAGGCAAAGCTTCTTTTTTTATCATAAATCTGTATGTGACAACAAAAATGCCATAAAATAATGAATATATCAATAAATAGATAAACAAAAGTAAAGAGATATCAAGCGAATTAATAATCATAGGACACTTTCTCCCAAAAGAATAGTTATCTGTTTTTCTTCAATCTCTCACAGAGTTCCCTGTCCGGTGTTACCCACATTGTGTTATAAGTGTGATAAATAACCTTGCCCGGTTTTGCGCCGACCGGCTTTTTGAGGGAACGCACTTCGGTGTAATCAACCGCAACCTGCGAGGATTCTCTGCCTCCGCTGTGATATGCGGCGAGAATTGCTGCCTGACGGCAGGTAAGCTCGGGGATTATATCGCCGTTGCCGATAACAACAACATGTGAGCCGGGAATTTTTTGTGTGTGGAACCATGAATCGTCTTTTGCGGCGGTTTTAAAGGTCAGCAAATCGTTCTGAACATTGTTTCTGCCGACGAGGATAGTATAGCCGTCGTCCGAAACATATTCCATGGGCGGCATAGGCTTCGGCTTTTTTGATTTATCGTTTTTTGCACGCTTGAGGTAGCCCTGCTCATAAAGCTCGTTGCGTATTTCAGCAAGCTCGGTGTAGCCGTCTGCACGGTTGACCGCATCAATAACCGATTCGAGATAGGCAAGCTCCTGCTCGCTTTGCTCAATCAGCTCACCGAGCATGCTCTCGGCGGTTTTTGCCTTGCGGTATTCCTTGAAATATTTCTGAGCATTTGCCGAGGGCGAAAGTGCGGGGTCGGCAGAAATGCGCACAATATTGTTGTTATCATAGAAATTTTCAAGGTCATAGAAAAGCGAGCCTTTTTCAAGGCGATATTGGTTTGCAAGAATAAGCTCTGCATATATACGCAGTGTATCGCGGTCTGCGCAGGCTTCAAGCTCTGCCTGCCTGCTCTGCAGCTTTCTTGCCGCTCTTGATGCGGCATTTGTGAGCAGCTTCAGCAATGATTGGCTGCGCTGCTTTGTTCTTTCAAAACGGTCTTTTTCGTAATAAAAATCGTCGAGAAGCTGCGAAAAACTTTCAAAAGGCTTTGCAGTAACGGTGAATCCGTATTGAGTTATATCTGAAAATGTAAAGTCATAAGGCTTTATATTTTCACGAATAAGCATGGTGGGATTTGCTTTGCCCGCAATGAGCTTTTCTTTGATTTCGCAAAGCTTATTTTCGAGCCTTTGCTCGTTTATCTCATTCATTTCCCATGCGCCGATGTCACCGCCACAGGCAAAAGCTGCAATTTCACGGCTTATTAAGGGGGAAACTCCTTCAAGAGTTTCTAAAATTGCGCCCGAAAGGCGTTTGCCCGTGCAGTTTTTTATAGCTTTAACCGCATCTGAAGGCTCAGTTTCCGTCAAATTCATTTTATTCTGACGGGGCGGAAGCTCGTACCTGAATGTCGGCAGAATCTGGCGCACTGAGGATTGTGTAAAGTCAACTCGCTTTACAGCATCAACAATAATATTTTCGGAATTTACAAGGATAATATTGCTGTGCTTTGCCATGATTTCAACGCAAAGGGTAAATGTTACGCTGTCACCGATTTCGTTTGTGCCTGCAAGGTCAATAAAAACAACTCTGTCAAGCCCGAGCTGGCGGATATCGGTTATTGTTGCGCCTGTAAGATGCTTTCTGAAAAGCATGCAGAGCATGGGCGGCGTGGCGGGGTTTTCGGGAGCGTTTGCTGTCAGATGAAGCCTCGGGCTGTTTGCCGAAGCGGAAACAAGCAGGCGGTAAGCTCCTTCGCGAGAGCGCAGATGAAACACCAGCTCATCCTTTGAGGGCTGGTGTATTTTTTCTATCCTGCTTCCGATTATATATTGCGAAAGCTCTTGTTTGAGTAAATTTAAAGTAATTCCGTCAAGGGGCATGATTTATTCCTCTTAAAAAATTTTTACGGGTGAAGCCTGCGGTATAATTTCAACTTCAACACCGAATTTGTTTTTCAGCTTTTCTGCAAGTACGGCAACAACGGGATTTTCCGTTTCAAAGTGACCTGCGGCAATGAGAGTCAGCCCCATTTCAAGGGTATCAAGAAATTCGTGGTGAGAAATATCGCCTGTTATATATGCGTCACAGCCTGCGCCTGCAACGTCACGGATGAAATCTCCGCCTGCACCGCCGCAAAGAGCAACCTTGCTGATTTTTTTGCTGCCGTCTGCAAGGCGTACGCCTGCCGAGAGCTTATCTGCAACAAGCTTTGCAAGGCTTTCACCGTCGGTTTCTTCAATTTCGGCAACTCTTATCATTGATAATTCGCCGCTTTCGGCAAAATCAGAAATATTTTCAAAGCCGAGCGCCGCTGCAAGAGCATCGTTAACGCCGCCTTTGGCAATATCAAGAGATGTGTGAGCACAGATTGCGGAAATTCCGCTTTTTGCCATCATATAGGGAATATCGCCGTCAAGAAAGCTTTTAACTGCTCTGAAAATAACGGGGTGATGGCTTACTATAAGATCAATGCCGTTTTCGTCTGCATATTTAACCGCATCCGATGTTATATCAAGCACAACGCCGATTTTTTTAACTTCGTTTGCGGCACTGCCAACAAGCAGACCGCTGTTATCCCATTCGCACTGATTTTCAAAGGGTGCAATGCTGTTTATAAATTCAAAAATATCCTTAACCGTCGGTGTGCATGCCATTGATGATTTCCTCCGTTTCAAGGGTAACCTTTTCAAGATATGCGGCGTTTTCTGCCGAGCCGTGAATGCGCTCTGCCTCAAGCTTTTTCCTGAGGCGTGTGTTGATGTTTTCGAGATAAAGACGAGCTTCTTTTTTTATGCATTTTGGCAATTCGCCCGTATATATGTAAGAAACAGGCTTTTGTTTGACTTCGCCTGTGTATTCCGCTGCCATGGCGCAATAGAGCTTGCCTCCGTCAACGCAGGCATCTTCAAAGAGAATTTCAAATCCGTTTTCAACAAAAAATCTGCGGATGTCCTCGGCGTGGGACTGGGGCTGAACAATAATGCGCTTGGTTTTATCCTTGAGCCAGTTTGTTCTTGAAACAAGCTGTTCCATCAGCGTGCCGCCCATGCCGCACATGATAAAATCATGCGCCTCATAAGGCTCGATTTCGTCAAAACCGTCGGAAAGCCTGAGTGTGATTTTATCCTCAATTCCGTAATGCTCAACGGTTTTTCGTGCATTCTCAAGCGGACCCTTGCGCACATCGCATGCAAGAGCCTTCGGAGATATGCCGTTTAAAACAAGATAGGCGGGAAGATAGGCGTGGTCGGTGCCGATATCGGCAACAGAATTACCCGCACGCACCATCTTCGCCGCCATAAGCATTCTTTCAGAAAGATTAAGCATTATTTTGCAAGGAATGCGTTGATTTTTGCGATAAGCTCGTCAGCATTAACGCCGTGAACCATGCATGCCTGTGCAACCGATTCATTTCTTGCGGAGGGGCAGCCAAGGCAGTGCATTCCCATTTCAAGGAAGAAGGGTGCAACCTCACGGTTAGCGTCGAGAATTTCGCCGATTTTCATATCTTTTGTGATTTCTGTCATTGTGAAAACATCCTTTCATTGCAAATGTAAAAATATTATATCATACTTTTCAAACAATATCAATACACAGCATATTAAATAAATATTTTATAAATAGTAGTGACTTTTATATAATATTGTGTTATACTAAACTGTAAATGTGCGGCATAGAGGTGATTGTATGTTTGAACAGATTATCAATGTTGACAGAATGGAGCAGGCGGTGAGTCTTTTCGGCAGCTTTGATGAAAATATCAAGCTTATTGAAAAGGAATTTTCCGTTTCGGTTATCAGCAGAGGCTCGGAGCTTAAGGTTGC
>JBGVNA010000062.1:0-28453 GCA_045125175.1 Acutalibacteraceae bacterium | reverse complement strand
CCCTCCACTCAGCAAACATTAAAAATTAAATATTTGCCTCCTTAGTTAAATGGATATAACAGGCCCCTCCTAAGGGTCAGTTGTGGGTTCGATTCCCGCAGGGGGTGCCAACTCCGATGTTTTTCATCGGAGTTTTTGTTTTTGTTAATGGATATAAGAACCTGATGCTGTCGCATCAGAACCTTGTTGTTCGCTTACGCTCACAATATACATTGGCCCCTCCTAAGAGTCAGTTGTGGGTTCGATTCCCGCAGGGGGTGCCAGCTCCGATGTTTTTCATCGGAGTTTTTTGTTAAGAATAAAAAAGACGTATTATCGCATTGATAATACGTCTTTCAAATTTATCAGTTAAAAACAAAGCTGAAAACCATGAAAGCAGCCCAAAGAATAACGGTTATTCCGTATTTTTCGAGATATGCGCCTGCATAGGTTATCATTGTGGGGATATAGGCAAGAATTCTGCCGATTGCGTTGCCCTTCTTCTGAGAATAAAGCAGATCATGAAGATTCATCGCATCCTCAACCAAGGGGAAAACATTGCAAAGAAGCGAAACTCCCACATAGGTCATAAGAACATAAAGAACAAAAAGACCAACCGAATCATAAGGCGTGATGCCCATATATTTAAGATTCATGAAACCTGCAAGAAAAATCCAGATTCCGATGTTGAAATTCATAAAAGCGGGGCCTGTTGCCATAAGATAAGCGGCAAAGCCTTTTTCTGCAAGCTGATGCTCTGCATGGCCGCAGGCTTCGTCAATTCTCAGATAACCGGGCACTTCAACGGGCAAGCCGAGAATTTTGCAGGTAAGATGTTCCCAGAAGCCCTTGATATAAGCGCCGGGAAAGGTGATTATTTTTGATGCTATATAAAGTGCTGTCATGCTATACCACACTCTCCTTTCGTAAGAACATCCTCAATTGTTTTTTCTCCGCTGATAATGGCTTTGACGCTGTCGGGAAGCACATCCTCATCAAACGATTCAAGAGCCTCGTCAACTGATTCTTTCTGCGTGTCGGTCATCTGATCGCTTGTGCTCAGCAATTTTGCGGCAAGATAGAGCGTGCCGTAAAACTTGGGGCTGTCCATCTCGCTTGAATCACCTGTGTAGTAATAGTAGTAGTATGCGTTGTTATATGCCGTCATCATATAATCAAAGGCATCGGAGTAATTGCCTTCAACCAGGCAAATCAACGCCATCTGACGGTTAACCTCGGAAACGGTTTCATATTCTACAAGTGCTTCCGTGCAAAGATTTTTTGCTTTTTCGGTTTCTCCCATGCAGCGAAGATAACGGATTTCAAGAAGATAGGCAGTTTCAAAGCCTTCGTTATAGGTTTTGAACTCTGCAAGGGTTTTGCTTGCTGTGTCATTATCGCCTGCTGCAAGAGCTATATTCATTTTAAGCTCATATGCGTCATACTTGGATTTATCCTCTGCGATGATTTTATCAAGATATTCAAGCGCTCTTTCGTTATCGCCTGCAGCCTCGAGAGTTTCTGCCATGGGCAGATAATAGAGCCAGCCGTAATCCTCACCTGTTGCAACGCAGGCAGCCTCAAGCTCTTCAAGAATCTTAACCTGCTCTGCCGCATCAACGCCAAGCTGATTTGCAACCGCAAATTTATAAAAATCGACGTAAATATCTGTTACGCCCTCCGTGCCCTTGAGAGCATCGAGTTCGGCATAGATTGCGTTGGCATCGGCATCCTCTTCAAAAGCCTTGTCAAGGATGTCGCCCATTTTCATATAGGAATTATAGTGCTCGTTATATATACGAGAATATTCATCCATAAAACGGACTTCCGACAATTCGGTTTCGGTAATAACATTCTGCGCTGCATAATAAGCATCCATGGGGCTTGAATAATGAGCAATGCTGTTGATGAGCTTTTTGGTAACACCCATGCCCGTCTTTGTATACTGCGATTCGGTGCCGAGAATGGAATTTATCTCTTCTGCCACGTCCGGAGCTCCGCTGTATTCCTTATATGCGGCATACCAGTTTTTCTGCCTTGCATAAGAATCGCCTCTTGCAATCTGAAGCGACGGTGCGCTTGCGAGCAGAACAAGAACTGCGGCAAAAACGCTGAAGCCAAGTGCCCAAAGACCTGCAAGCCAGGCGGTCAGAGGAATTTTTCTTTTAAGCATTTTCGCTTCGCATTCAACGCAGTATTTGCTGTCCTCTGCGATTTCTCTTTCGCCGCAAATCGGGCAAAGATTCTCTTCGGGAATTACATATTCTTCCGTTGACTCTTCTTCAGCTTCAACGGCCTCTTCTGCGGGTTCTTCCGAATCAGCTTCAGTTGCCTCATTTTCGACAATCATTTCTTCGCTTTCATCTGCAGCCTCTTCTTCGGGAGTTTCGGCAACAGCTTCGGTTTCTTCTTCGGGAATACCGTTCAAATTTTCCTTATCCAAACGTTTATCCTCCTTCTAATCATGTAGATTAACATTGTAACACGTATTTTTTCTAATTTCAATAAAATCAAAAATTTTTACATACTATTTTACGTGTTGTTAATATAATTAAGGATGTGGCAGACCTTCTCTGTATGCCGCCATAATTTCCTTGAACACTTCGGCATTTGATGGCGGAGTCCATGTGATTGCATTTGCACCTGCTTCGATTGTTCTTTTTATGGTTTCACCTGACTGACCGCCCGTTGCAATAACGGGAAAATCCGGATATTTCGCCTTGATTTTGGCAACCACTTCGGGGGTTTTCGCTGCCGCAGAAACGTTAAATATATCCGTTCCTGCCGCAATTCTGGCATCTATATCGTCATTATCTGAAACAACGGTAACAACCACGGGGATATCTATTGATTTTTTCAGTTGTTCAATAACCTCATCCTTTGTGGGAGCGTTCACAACAACACCCAGCGCACCCTGATATTCCGCATGAAGCGCAAGGTTAACAACCCGCTGTCCCTGAGTAAGCCCGCCGCCGACTCCCACAAAAACGGGAACATCGGCTGCGGTCATAACCGCCTGCGTTATAACAGGTTGCGGCGTAAACGGATAAACGGCAATAACCGCATCGGCGTTCGTGTTGCGGATAATCCCCGCATCGGTTGAAAACAGCAGGGATTTTATTCGCCTGCCGAGAATTTTTATGCCCGTGCAGGAATAAATCTCCTTCGGAACTGTCAGCATAAAATCTCTGAGATAGCCCTTTACCTCGGGTATGCTCTGCTCTGCCATTTTTTCATCTCCTTTATTTTCTCTTCCCTATTCCCGATATTTGTGATATAATTAAATTATACTTTATATTTTATGTGTTATTTTGAGAAAAAAGAAAAATATTCCCCTTGCATAATGTTTTACATTTATTTAACAAACAGATAATATTTTACTACGGAGGCACATTATGAAAGAAATCAACATCAGAGAATTACCGAAAAGCCCCGTTGAGCTTATTGCGGACGGCTGGGGTCTTGTGACCGCAGGCACAATCGAAAAGTTCAACACAATGACCGTAAGCTGGGGCGCAGTCGGCGAAATCTGGGGTAAGGATGCTGCATTCATTTTCATCCGCCCGCAGAGATACACCTATGAATTCACCGAAAAAGAAGATATTTTCACAATTTCATTCTACGGCAGTGAATATAAGGATGCATTGCGCCTTTGCGGCTCAAAAAGCGGCAGAGATATCGACAAAGCGGCGGCTTGCGGATTAACACCCGTTTTTACCGACGGCGGCGTAACCTTTGAGCAGGCTGAATACACAATCGTATGCCGCAAAATGGCATCGCAGTTTATCGACCCCGCAGGCTTTGCGGATGCTTCAATTGAAAACAACTATGCCAACAAGGATTATCACAAAATGTATATCGGCGAGATAATCAGAGTTTATCAGAAATAAACATAAAAGCGCCTTCTTACAGGCGCTTTTATTTTTACAGAATTATTATAAATTTTCTGTCACATTCTGCACTTTTGTTTCGTGTATATTATGAAACAAGGAGGAGATGCCTGTTGTCGGATAAAATCAAAAAATTTCCTCCCGACGCAGAGCGTGCCGTTGAAGAATACGGCAACAGCCTCTATCGGCTGTGTACGGTTATGCTGCGCTGCAGGGAGGATGCACAGGACGCCGTTCAGGAATGCTTTTTGCGATACATGACAAAAGCACCCGATTTTGCGGATGCCGAGCACGAAAAAGCATGGCTGATACGTGTTGCAACCAACATATGCAAGGATATGTTGAGGTGGCGAAAGCATTCAAGCCTCATCAGCCTTGACGAAATACGGAACTTAAGTACAAGCGAGGATAATGCGCAAATCCTCGGTTTGCTTGTTTCGCTTGAAGAAAAATACAGAATAGTAATGCATCTGCACTATGTTGAAGGCTACGGAACCGAGGAGCTTTCGGCTATGCTCGGCATATCATCTGCCGCTGTGCGAAAACGTCTGCAGCGTGGCAGAGATAAGCTTCGTGAACTTTATGAAAAGGAGGCGATGTGACAATGGATTTTGAAAAAATAAGACCTGCCGTTGAGGAAATATCTCTCAGCGACAGCCAAAAAGAAGAAATTCTGAATGTCTGCAGGGGCAAAAAAAGAAAATTCAATTACAAGCCCCTGGCTGCCGTTGCTGCAGCTGCAGCAATCATCATTGCCGTTTTTTCGCCAGGCTTTCTTTTCAGAGCAAAATCCGAGGATAACGCTGCGCCGCAGGAAGCTTATGACGCTGAAGACGCTTTTGATATTTATTACAACATTGCCGACAAAGAGATAAGTGCGAACAGTGCCGCATCGGCACAGGGCACTTCGGATTTTCCCCTCTTTGAAGCTGAAGGCTTTGAAGATATCTACGCCGTTGTTCCCGCTGAATTTTCACGTCTTGTCAGCATTGAAGAATACAAAAGCTGGAGTATAACGGTCACTGCCGACGGCGGAATGGCTGCAATGCAGTTTGCAGGGCATTTCGGCATTGCACGGGCAGATTTCGATGCCGCAAATGAAGCCTACGCCGCAAGAACAGGCGATTATCTGAACGCAGATATTATTTATACATTTGATAAAAATGCAGTTGATGAGATTTACAAGCTGAGATAACAAGGGTGCGCCGATAAAAAACGGACGCCCGACGGGCGCCCGTGCAGCTTTATTATAATTAAATATTATTCAACAATTGAATATCCGCGGCTTATAACATCTTCTCTTGAATAGGTTGCATACATTTCATCAAAGGTTGTTCCGTCGTAATCATTGTCTTTTACAACAACCATTTTTGTGTCTTTGTCCTTATCTATAACCTTCTGACCGGGCTTCCCGTCTTCAGCATCCGCAACGGAATAATAATTTTCCATTGTGTCAAGGAAAAAGTATATTTTTCTTACCTTGAAGTTACCCTTTTTGTCATATTCAAAAACCTGATATTTGCGGCCGTTGGACGTTTTAACCTCAATAACAAGCCTTGTTTTCTTCTTTGTTTTTTCTATTTTGTCTTCAATGTAGTTCTCAATTTTTTCCTCTTTTTCAGCCTCTTCTTTAAGCCGCTCAGCCTCTCTCTCCGATGCCGCTTCCTTTTCTGCAGCAAGCTGTGACTGAAAAACATCGGGTGAATATGCTGATGTTTCGTCATTGCCTGCCGAATTGATTTTGCAGGCCGAAAGCGAAAGAACTGCTGCAATAATAAGCAAAACCGCTGTTATTTTCTTCACGGGAATTCCTCCTGAATATTTAATATTTACAATATAGTTGTGACATATTTTTTCAAAAAAGTCAATAGCTTTGAAGAAATTTAACATTTCTGCAAAGTTGATAACATAAAAGAAAGGTGATTGAAATGAAAAAATTTTTAGCTCTTATTCTCTGCCTTGTTTTCGCTGTGTCTTTGGCAGCATGCAGCAAGGCATCCGACAGCATGGCTGAAAACAGCGCCGCACAGGACATTTATTATTCCTACTCCGACGATAAAGAAGCTGTAATGGACAGTGCTTCGGGCGCTTCAGCTTCAGACAGCGTTGCCGACGAAAATGAGAAAATCATCAAAACCGTTGAGCTTTCCGTTGAAACCAAGGAATACGAGGTTTACATCAACTCCTTGACCGCTAATGTAAGCTCCGCAGGCGGTTACATTGAAAGCTCCACTGCAGATTTCGGAAACTACAGCTATTCAAACCGTTATGCAACCTATGTTATCCGAATTCCCGCCGATAAGCTTGGTGAATTTCTTACCGCTGCAGGCGAAAACGGCAAAATAATAAGCAAAACAGAAAATCAGAAAAATGTTACCCTTGAATACGTTGACCTTGAAAGCCGCATTGAGGCATACAAAACAGAAAAAGCAACCCTCACAAACCTGCTTGAAAAGGCGGCATCGCTTGAAAACGTTCTTGCAATTCAGGAAAGACTCTCAGAGGTGAACTATCAGATTGAAACCTACACCTCACAGCTCAAGGTTCTTGAAAACAGAGTAAGCTACAGCACCGTCACCCTCAGAATCAATGAGGTTGAAAGGGTAACCGAGGATGAGCCGACTCTTTGGACACGCATCAAAAACAGATTTGCCGATAACCTTGACGAGCTCGTTGACGGACTCAAAAATCTTGTTGTTGACATTGTGGGCGGACTTCCGATTATAATTCCTGTCGGTGCGGTTATCGCCGTTGCAATTCTTATTCTGAGAAAAATCATCAAAAAACGCAAGGCAAAACGTAATATGAACTAATCAGTAAAAGAGCAGCTTCGGCTGCTCTTTTCTATTTTTATTACATTTATATTAAATTTATTATTATTCTTAATAAGAAAATAGAATTTATGTGTTTTTGATATCATATATATTGGAATAATGTAAAACAGAAAGGTAGCGGATATTTTGGCTAAAACTCTTGTTTTGACCGAAAAGCCGTCTGTTGCGAGGGATATTGCCCGTGTTCTCGGCTGCAAAAAGAACGGCAACGGCTGCATAATCGGCGATAAATATATAATTACATGGGCACTGGGTCACCTTGTAACCCTTGCCGACCCCGAAAGCTATGATAACAAATACAAAACCTGGCGCATGGACGATTTACCCATGCTGCCCAAGCATATGAAGCTTGTTGTTATCGGACAGACCTCAAAGCAGTTTAAGGCTGTAAGCTCTCTGCTGGGCAGCAACGAGGTTGACAAGGTTGTTATTGCAACCGATGCCGGCCGTGAAGGCGAGCTTGTTGCCCGTTGGATAATTCAAAAGGCAAACTGCAAAAAGCCCATGCTCCGCCTTTGGATATCCTCTCAGACAGATAAAGCTATCAAAGAGGGCTTTGCCGCTCTCAAGCCCGCATCGCAATATGACAATCTTTACCGCAGTGCGCAGTGCAGAGCAGAAGCTGACTGGCTGATTGGTCTTAACGTCAGCCGTGCCCTCACCTGCAAGCATAACGCACAGCTTTCCGCAGGCCGAGTTCAGACGCCTACCCTTGCGATGATTGTCAAACGTGAGGAAGAAATTCTGAAATTCAGACCCAAGGATTATTTCACCGTCAAAGCAGACTTTGACGGCTTCTCTGCTATATATAAGGACAGCCGCAATCAGGCAAGGTTTTTTGATGCCGCCGCAGCACAGGCTGTTGCCGATGATGTCAAAGGCAAAAGAGGAACTCTCTCTGAGGTTAAAAAGACCTATAAATTCAAGGCTCCGCCCGCCGCCTACGACCTCACCGAGCTTCAACGTGATGCCAACAAAAAATACGGCTATTCCGCAAAGCAGACGCTTTCCCTCATGCAGAGCCTATATGAAACGCATAAGTTGCTGACCTATCCGAGAACGGATTCCCGCTACATTACAAAAGACGTTGCAGCAACTCTTCCCGAGCGTTTAAAGGCAATCGCCATCGGCCCTTACAAGGATACTGCAAACGCAATACTGCGTTCAAAACCCATTCAGACAAAATATATCGTTAACGATGCAAAGGTCACCGACCATCACGCCATTATTCCCACCGAGCAATATGTTGACCTCAACAAGCTTTCAAGGGAAGAAAGGCATATCTATGACCTTGTTGTGCGCCGCTTCCTTGCGGTTTTAAGCGCACCGTTTGAATACGATGAGATGCAGGTAACAATAACCGTCGGCAAGCATAAATTCTACACCAAGGGTCAGGCGGTCAAATCCGCAGGCTGGAAGGCTCTTTATGATTCATCACTTTCAGATGACGAGGATGATAATGACGATATTTCGGCTCAATCCCTTCCCGCACTTTCACAGGGTGCATCCATAAGTGTAAATAACGTGCGCATCTGCGCAGGCAAAACTGCTCCCCCGTCAAGATATACCGAAGCCACCCTGCTTTCCGCCATGGAAAACCCCACAGGTCAGGTTGACGACGGCTCTTTAAAAGATGCCCTCAAAACGGCAGGCGGCCTCGGCACACCCGCAACAAGAGCGGATATTATCGAAAAGCTCTTTGACTCCTTCTGCGTTGAGCGCAGGGGCAAGGAGATTTTCCCCACCTCAAAGGGCAAGCAGCTCATTGAAATCGTTCCGCCCGACCTCAAATCCGCCGAGCTTACCGCTCGCTGGGAGCAAAGACTTTCGCTTATTGCCAAGGGAAACGCTGACAGCAAAAAGTTCATTGAGGAAATGCGGGGATACGCAAGCTCCCTTGTTAATTCCGTAAAATCGGGTGACGTAAAATATAAGCACGACAACATAACCCGTGAGCCTTGCCCCGAATGCGGCAAATATCTGCTCGAGGTCAACGGCAAAAAGGGCAAAATGCTTGTTTGCCAGGACAGAGAATGCGGCTACCGCAAGAGCATTTCCGTTATAACCAACGCACGCTGCCCCGAATGCCACAAAAAGCTTGAAATGCGGGGAGAGGGCGATAAAAAATCGTTTTTCTGCGTTTGCGGCTACAGAGAAAAACTCTCCGATTTCGAAAAGAGAAAAGAGAGCGCAGGCGCAGGCAAAAGAGACGTTGCGAAATATATGCAGCAGCAGTCAAAGCAGAAAACAGCAAGCAATCCCCTTGCAGACCAGCTTGCAAAATGGATGGAGGAAAACAAATGAAACGTTTTCTCTCTTTAATTCTTATTTTTGCCGTAATTTTTTCACTCAGCTCATGCTCCGACGGCGATAACAAGGCGATTTCATACAGCCTCAGTGCTTCACCCGCAACCCTTGACCCCCAGTATGCAACAGACACAGCCTCTCAAATTGTTATAAACAACACCTTTGAGGGTCTTGTTCGTCTTTCGTCTGACGGCGAAATTATCCCCGGTATCGCCGAAAGCTGGAATGTTTCGGGTGACGGACTGACCTATACCTTTAACCTCAAAGCCAACACAGAATGGTACTGCCCGTCAGTGCTCAAAAGCGAATTCGGCGAAGATTTTTATAATAAATTTTCGGCAGAAAAGGTAACTGCAAGCGATTTTGTTTTTGCCATGCAAAGAGCTGTTTCTCCAGAAACCGCTTCGCCCAATGCTCACCGTCTTTTCGTCATTGAAAATGCATCAGAGATTTACTCAGGCAAAGCGGAAGCATCAACTCTCGGTGTTTCTGCTCCGCAGGATTACACTCTTATAATCAAGCTTCACGAGCCCTGCCCCGATATGCTTGAAAGACTCACCGAAAGCGCATTTATGCCCTGCAACGAGGAGTTTTTCAATTCCATGAACGGCAGATACGGTCTTACTCACAGACATATTCTTTGCAACGGCCCGTTCTATGTCAGCGCATGGGATAAGGAAAGCTCGCTTTCAATCAGAAGAAACAAATATTATGCCGGTGAGCAGGCTGTAATGCCAAGCTCTGTTAACTTCAGCTTTGACTATGACGCGCAGACCATAGCAGGCAAAATTTCCTCTGCGGCGGCATCCGCCGCGCTTCTGCCTCCCGACTGCGAAGCACCCGAAAATTCGGTTGTCGTAAAAGAAAATCCGAACTCTGTTTTCGGCTTTGTATTCAACTGCTCGGATTCACGCCTTAAGAACACAAATCTCAGGCTTGCTCTTTGCAGCTCCATAGACCGAAGCCTGTTTTCACAGGAGCAAAACAATACCGTTCCCATGAGCGGATTTGTTCCTCAGAGCTGCTTTGCAGGCAGTGTCAATTACCGCGAAGCCATAGGAAATCAGACCCCACAGATAAATTCCGGTGTTTCAGCCGCTGCGGCTTATTGGAAGGTTGCACTTTCCGAGCTTAACACTGATAAAATATCACTCACCGTGCTCTGCCCCGAATGGCTTGACACTCCCGTGCGCCGCCAGCTTCAGATATGGCAGCAGACGCTCGGAATAAACCTCGGCATAACAATCGAAACCAAATCTCCCGAAGAAATTCAGGCTGCGGTAAGCTCAGGCAATTTCCAGATTGTCCTTGCAGGCATTGAGTCATCTTATGACAGCGCTGTTGATTTTCTTGCTTCACTCAGAAACGGCGGAGCTTTCCGCTTTTCATCGGAGGAATACGGCAGAATAATTGACCGACTTCTCACCGTCGAAGATGACAAGGAGCTTCTCAGCGGTTGTCTGACTGCCGAAACATATATTCTTCAGCAGGCTTTGTGTTTCCCGCTTTACAGCCGCTCAAGCCGTTTTGTTATGCATGAAGAAATTGAAGATATAACCATTGTCAATTCAGAAAGCAGCGTTTCATTTATCAATGCAAAAAGATACGATTAAAAACAGGAGGGATTACCGTTGACCGAAAGTGAAAAAATTATGGTTGCAGGCTGTGCCGCAGGCGCAGCGGCAGCGGCAGTTCCGGCGGTTTACGGCTATATAAAAGCAACGGCAAGGCAGCCCATTACGGACAAAGATTTTCTCCGTGCGGAAAACGGCGGCTTCATCTCCGAATGCGGCGCAGAAATCACCCTTCGAGGCGTTAACCTCAATGATGATTTATTCTGGTTTAAAAAAGATGACCTTGAGCCCGCAGCAAAAAGCTGCGATGTTTTTGCGGCGCTTGAAAGCCGTTTCGGCAGATACGGCGCAAGGCAGCTTGTTCAAAAATATAACGAGGGCTTCATCACCGCTTCGGATATAAAGCGCATTGCAAAGCTCGGCGCAAACTGTGTGAGAATTCCCCTGCGCTACCGCTATCTTTACAGAAAAGAAAACTGCAAGGGCGATATTGATTTTGAACGCCTTGATTTTCTTGTTGAAAAGTGCAGAAAAGCGGGTCTTTATGTTATATTGGAGCTTCATTCCGCACCCGGATTTCAGAATACGGATTCCGCCTGCGGCAAGGGAGATAAAAGCGTGCTTTTCAGCTCAACCAAAGACGGCTTTGAGGCACGCAACGCTGTTGTAAGGCTCTGGGCGCAGGTTGCGGCGCACTATAAAGACGAGCCCGCCATTGCAGCCTATGACCTGCTCAACAGACCCCTCAACCGAATTGCCGATTGGGAAAGCAGCCTTGACACGCTCCATAAGCTCTACAGAAGAACCTACAAGGCAATCCGCAACGTTGACGAAAAGCATACAGTCATTTTGGAAGCGGCAGGAGCACCTCAGACCCTGCCCTCACTTGATAAATACAAGGGCGAAAACATCGCCTGCGGGCTTTATTCCCACTTCCACACCACATATGAAATTCAGTCACTTGTCAACGGAGTCCGTGAATTCAGAGAAAGCGGAATACCGTTTATCGTCTGCAAGCTCAGAGCGGAAGAAAACCTTGAATCTTCCCTTGAAGCTATGAATGACAACGGAATTTCATGGCTCATCGGCGACTTTAAAGGCTCGGGACTTAAATCCGCTTATATTTACGGCGGCAGCGTACCCGAAGCCGATTTGGAGCTTGACAGCTACGAAATCATCGGCGAAAAGTGGTCAAAGCCTCTCGCAACAAAGAACTTTACCGAAAACAAGGAAATGACCGCTGTTTTGAAAAAGTCATTCAGATACGGAGCAATCAGCTTTGAAAAGCCCGAAAAGCCTAAGGTTAAATTTAAATTCGGCTCAAAGCTTATTTACGGAAAATAACAGAAAACCAGCCAAAGATGGCTGGTTTTTTCTCTATAAAATGTTTAAACCCCCTTGGATAATCCAAGGGGGCTCTTTAAGCATAATTTTAAGGTAAAGTCAGAGCTTATGCCTGCTCCTGCTTCTTTGCGAAGCACTCGCTGCAGTAAACAGGTCTGTCCTCACGGGGCTTAAAGGGAACCTTTGCAACTCCACCGCAGGAATCACATGTTGCTTCAAACCACTCACGCTCGCCACGGGCAGCATTCTTGCGTGCATCACGGCATGCCTTGCAGCGCTGGGGCTCGTTTACAAAGCCTTTTTCAGCATAGAATTCCTGTTCGCCTGCAGTGAAAGTGAATTCATTGCCGCATTCCTTACAGATGAGAGTCTTGTCTTCGTACATTGTTTTTAACCTCGCTTGAAAAATTTTATTTCGCCCTTGGACGGATTCGCACCGCCATCTTTGATGAACAACGCTCTGCTTTAAGCTACGGGGGCATATTTATACTCCGTTCGGAGTATTATTAACTGAGTTTAAGGCGCATCTTTTTGCGTATTCTCTGCATTGCGTTATCAACCGCTTTTTCGCTGCAGCCGAGCTCATCGGCAATCTGAGAATAGCTTTTATCGAGAAGGCGAAGGTCAACAACCTGCTTCTCAAATTGAGAAAGACCGCTGTTAAGAAGATTTTCAAGATATTCGGATTCGCATTTTTCCGAAACTATGTTGGCAGGGTCTGCTTCGTGGTCGGTTTGGTCTACCGTTTCAACCTCATAGGGCAACGCATTTGAAAGCGCAGCATTTTTGTTGTTGAAATTTTTTCGCACGGCAGAAACAATTCTGTTATTTATGCATTTTTCGGCATACGCCTTAAAAGAAGAACCCTTGGAGATATCGAAGGTTTTGACCGCATCAAGAAAACCGAGCATGCCTTCCTGAACCAGGTCTTCACCCGAAACCCTTGCGTTTGCAAAGCCCGATGCCTTTGCCTTGGCAATGGGAGTTACGGTGGCAATAAGCTGCGCCATTGAACTGTCATCACCGTTTGCGGCAAGAACAGCAAGCTCCTCATCGCTCAGGATTTTTTTGCTGTTTTCGAACATAGGCCTACCTCGCAAAATCTCTTACGTTTAATAATAATTTATTTTTTGAATTTTGTCAACAACAATTTTACCAAATCAGCAATTATTTTTAGTGAATAGTGACGAAACAGACAAAAAACTCCACATATTGTGCTTTTTCGCCATAAATCTAATAGAGAAAAAAGGACAGATTTTTGACTTCGGATTTTTTACAGCAATATTTTGGCGGTCATAATTATGATTTTTCATTTTAAAATAATTTTCGGAGGGGATGATGATGACTCAAAAAAACAAAAAATTGTGGCAGCTTGTTATGCTGCTGACTCTTGACCTTGCCCTGCTCATTTTAATTTCAACCGTATGCGCCGCCAAAACGCAGGCTATGTGCCTGGGCTGCAGCGGAGAAAGAGTTGCAGCCATTCAACGCAGGCTTGCCGAGCTCGGATTTTACGGCTACAAAGCAGACGGCGAATACTGCCTTGCAACTCGCAAAGCAATTAAAAGCTTTCAGCAAAACAGCGGCATTGACTCTGACGGCGAAGCAGATTATGAAACTCTTTCTGCCATAGGAATAAACAGCAGTTACGGCATCTGTTTCAGTGCCGAGGTTGAGCTGCTTGCACGATGCATTCAGCAAAGCGACTGCCAAAGCTATCCGCAAATGCTTAAAACCGCATTTGAAATTCTTAACGAAACGCAGGGCATAGAAACGCTCGGTAAATATATTTCACAGAATTTCTTTTCATTTTCAAGCGCTTCAGAGCCGTCGTCGCAGGCATATGCTGCCGCTTTGCACGCAATCCGACATTCACCGTTTTGATTTTTTCAGCAAGCTTAACGCTTCTTTTGAAAGCAGAAGAAGCGCAAAAATATTGGGCACCGCCATAAGACCGTTAAGTGTATCGGATAAGCTCCAGACGCTTTCAAGGCGGATAACGCTGCCCGCAAATGCGGCGGCAACATAAAGAAAGTTATAAACCTTTCCGCTCTTTGTGCCGAAAAGATATTCTGCTCCGCTTTTGCCGTAATATGACCAAGCAACGAGAGTTGCAAACGCAAAAAGGCAGATGCAGATATTCAGAAAATATCCTCCCGCCCTGCCGAAAACACTTTCAAAAACAGCCGAGCAAAGCTCAACGCCGTTAAGACATGTATCAGGTGACCACACGCCGCTTGTGAGAATTGCAGCGGCAGTTACGCTACACATCAGCACGGTATCAATAAACACCTCAAGAATGCCCCATTTCCCTTGTTCGGCAGGGTTTTTGCAATCTGCGGCAGCGTGGATAATCGCACTGCTGCCAAGACCTGCCTCGTTTGAAAAAACACCTCTCGAAACGCCGTAGCGCATAGCCTTTGCCATACCGAAGCCCGATAAGGCTTTAACCGTAAATGCTTCTTTCACAATGTTTTTAAGGCAAGGAATCAGATTATCGATATTTTTGACTATAACAATAAAACAGGCAAATACAAAAGCACCCGAAAGCACGGGAATAAGCTTTTCCGATATGGTTGATATTCTTTTAAGGCCGCCTGAAATTGAAATAAACACTAACGCTGCAACCAAAACTCCCGCCGCCGTATTCGGCACCCCGAAGCCCGAAAGCCCCTGTGCAACGGAATTTGCCTGAGTCATGTTGCCCATTCCGAGCGATGCACCCGTGAGCAAAACGGCATATGCCCCTGCAAGACCTTTCATGCCGAGCCCTCGCTCAATATATTGCATCGGACCGCCTCTGAATTGACCCGATTCGTCCTTTATTCTGTATTTTACGCCTAAGATATTTTCGCAGCAGCAGGTCATCATGCCGAAAATTGCGGAAATGCACATCCAGAATACCGCTCCCGGACCACCAGAGCATATGGCAGTTGCAACGCCCACGATATTACCCGTGCCGAGGCATGCGGCAAGGGCTGAAGTCAATGCACCGAGCTGCGAAATCGAGCCGTCGGCGGTCTTTTCTTTTTTTCGGTTTCTGAAAGCGGAAACAACCGTGCCTCCAAACCAATCACGCACTCTGAAAATCTGATAAAAACCTGACTTTGCAGAAAGAAAAAAGCCTGTGCCGAGAAACACCGCCAGCATAGGCGGTCCCCACACAAAGGCACTGATTGCTGAATTAACCGTGTTAAACAAAAGCCGTCACCTCATTAAAAAATATGAGGTAACGGCTGAAATTATTTGCACTGTATTAAATTAAGCATCTGTAATTTTTGTGTTGAGATTATATGTCTGCGCATAGCTCTTAACTTTCGTTGCCGAATCTTTAACATAAAGAGTAACCTTGGGGCATGCATCAAACGCAAAGGTTGCAATGTTTTCGGCATCGCCTCTGAAATATGCTATCTTGAGCTTATCACAGTAATAATAAGCATACTCGCCGAGAGTTTTGAGGTTGCGGGGCATATCTGCCTGAATGAGGTTTTTGCACTCTGCGAAAGCATATGCGCCGATTTCGGCAAGGTCAGGCGACCTGTGCATAAACGCCTTCTTGATTGAGCTGCCCTCAAAAGCTCTCTCTTCAATCTTTATCAATGTGTCGGGAGTTGTAACGTTTGTTATGGTCTGAACATTTGCGAAAGCCTCTGTTCCGATAACGGTTACCGTGTATTCATCGATTGATGCGGGGATATCAAGCTCTGCCACAGCTTCCGTACCGAGATATTTTGTTATTTTTGCGGTGTTATCCTCAAGAACAACATATTCGTAATCACCCGATTCAACAGGCTTGTCTGACTTGCACGAGGCAAAAAGTGTAAGCACGGTTGCGATAACAAAAATTATTGACAAAACTTTTTTCATAATAAAAATCCTTTCTATAATCAGAGACCTGCGGCGTCGCAGTTCTCCAGATGCTCTGCCCACGTTTCGGCGTAGAGATAATCGCCTTCACTGTCGGTAACAAAATAAAAGTAATCCGTGTTTTCGGGATAAAGCGCCGCATTGATTGCATCCATACCCGCATTCGTTATAGGCCCTGCCGGTAGTCCCTCGCAGTTATATGTGTTATAAAGCTCAACAAGGGTTTCGTATCTCGCTTCATCAACATACGGCTTAACATAATCACGCAGATAAAATGTTGCAACGTCACACTGAAGCCTCGGAAAACGGCTGCTGTTTAACCTGTTATGAATAACAGACGAAACCTTGCCCATTTCGGCGGGGTCGCCCGCCTCCTCCTGAATAATTGAAGCTACGGTCAGAATTTCATCAACCGTATATCCAAGCTCATCACAGCGGCTCGCGATTTCTTCCGTAAGCTTTGACTCCGTGTTTTTCAAAAAGCGTTTCAATGCCGCCGATGCGCTTTCGTTGCGGTAAAACTCATAGGTATCGGGAAAAATATAACCCTCAAGCAGAAAAGCTCTTTCTTCGGAATTTGGGATTTCAAACGAATACCCCTCTGCATTCAGAGGGTCATTTGCAGCCGCCATAAACTCCGCCGCAGAGCAAACTCCGTTTTCTTCAAGAAGCTGCGCTGCCTGCGATACGGCCGTGCCCTCGGGAAAAGTTATGCGGACAACATTTGAAGTTGTCGGCTCCGTTACCTCAGGCTGCCTTGTTTCGCCAAGCGAGCATGCGGAAAAGCCGAAAAGCATCGCCGCAGAAACAACCAGAGCCGTTATTCTCTTTATTCGATTTTTAATTACCTTTTCCATGCTATTGCTTTTAACATACAGTTGCATAAAAATCAAGTAAACCTTTAATGAACAACCGCAAAAAGAAAAACGCCGAAGCCGTTAAGCTTCAGCGTTTGAATCTTCATCAGGAATTAGTCTTCCTTCTTTGTCTTGATTACAGCAACTGTGCCTGCTGCAAGAGCAAGAAGTGCGATTGCGGGAACAACGATGCCGCTGCCTGTTGAGGGAATTGTTGTGTCAACCGATGCGGGCTTCTTGGTTGTGGTTTTATTTTCGTCGCCCTGACCAAGATATGCTGTTGTGCTGCTGTTGGGGTCAACAGTAAGCTCTTCAGTTGTTGTTGATGTGTCTGCCTTTGTTGTTGAAGCAGCAGTTGTTGATGTGCTGTCTGCCTTTGTTGTTGAAGCGGTTGTAGCCGCAGCAGTTGTTGCTACTGCTGTTGTTGTGTCAAAACCGTCAGTCACATCGTCACCTTTTGTGGTAGTTGTTGTGTCAGCTGCCTTTGTAGTGGTTGTTGTGTCAGCTGCCTGTGTTGCTGTGGTTGTTGTTTCGCCGTCTGCAGGCTCAGCAAAAGCTGTTGTAGCAAATGCGCATACAGCGAAGAGCATAGCAAGAATTAAAGCAATTGTCTTTTTCATTCTTAAATACCATCCTTTTAAAATTTGTTTTTTCGACATTTGTCTAAGCAAAATACAATGACCATTTTACACATTAAGGCGCCGTTTGTCAAGTAACGATATTTACCAAAATGAATATTAATAAAACCTTAATAATTGTTGATGATACTGTATTTTTCAAGCTGTCAGAGCAAAAATAAAATTAATCTATCTGAAAGGAGCTTTTTATGTCCCTTAATTTTCCTGAAAACAAAAAAGAAAACAAAGCTCAGTGGCACTTTCTTCAAAAAAAGGGTCAGCCTGATTATGATGCCGACGAGGAGATCATCTCCGATGTTCTCGGCAGCTACACGGGAACCGCCTATGACGATTTAATACCCGTTCAGGATGCTGATGACCTTTAATTGCGAGGGGGTCGGCAGGGTGTATTGTGCCGATACACCCTGCCTGCACTACCATCTTAATTTCCCCTGCTTCATGTTCTTTCCCCAAAGAGCATGAAGTATATGAAAACTCTGTTTCCCATCCATCCTGAGATTAACAGATTTTCTTTTATCTTATTCCCTGCGAAGAAATAACCGTGCAATCCTTAATGGAGAAAGCAACAACCCGTTCTCCCGAAACGGTATAAAGCGTATTTTCAATGCAAAGACCTCTTACGGCGGCATCGCCTGTGTATGCCGTATCGTGGTTATAGGTGCCGACGGGAGCAATAACTCCGTCCTGAACGCTGAAAAGGATATAAGCTGAAATTTCCGTGCCTGCCGTCGGATTATGCTTAACAATGGGGATACCGAAAAGCTTTTCGTCCGTGTTAATCATTACGCATCGGCTGTCGCCTGCCGATGGCAGCGAGAAATCGCCTTCAAGAGTATAAACCGAAGCTGTTTTGGGGCTGTCAGGATTGCTTACGTCAAAAAGTGAAATGCTGATTGACTTGTTATAGCCTGTTCCGATTCCGAGAAGCGCCGTGTCCGAAACAGCGTAAAGCTCCTGCGAGAAGCCCTCGGTTGAAATGGTTCCCGCCGCCTTGGGCTTTGACGGGTCGGAAAGATTGATTATCATTGTTTTTTCGCTATCATCATCTGCAACAAAATATGCATTGCTGCCAACGAATTTAACGCTTTTTATTTTTTGGTTCGGAAGAATTCCGGTAAGCCCGCTCACAAACTCCATATTCTCGTTTAGAACATAGAAATTGTTTGCATCCGCTCCGGATGTGGCAGCCCTGAGATATCCGTTGGTTTCATCAACCGATATTCCGCCGGCAAGCGAGCCCTTAACTATATATGAGCCCGAGAATGCCACCGATGAACCGTTGATATTGAAGCGATAGATTTCAGTGAGCGAGCTGTGATTTCCGTTTTCATCCGCATCAACGGAAACAAAGCCTCTTGCAACGGCAATTGTATGCGCCGAGCAATAAACCTCTCTGCCGCTGCCGAGTATTGCAAGCTTGCCTACAGGCACCTGCAAATCCGTAATATCCGTAACGGTTATGAAAAGATATGAAGCTTCAGGGTCATTGACCGCAATGAAAATATCCTCTGCATTAAGCATGAACTTCTCTCCGTCTACGCTGAAGGAAGGAATAACTCCGCTTTCTTCAAGCTTTGCCGTAACGGACGAAATTGACTTTGCTGTTACAAGATAAAGCTGATTTTCATAAAGTCCCGAGGCAACATAGCCGCCCTCCTGCTTATGCTCACGGAGCTTGACAGGAGCTGTCGGGTCTGAAATATCATAATAAACGGCAACAGTTGAAATGTTGTCATATGCCGCAGTGCCCGAAAGCGAATAACTGTAGCGGTTCACAAGAGCAATAAGCCTGTTGTTTTTGAGATAAATTTCAAAGCATTCGTTAACAGCATCTGCACTGCTGTTTGAAAGAACAATTGTTGAAACAACCTGCATCTCCTCTGCGGGAACTGCCTTCACAATTTTTATCTGCTCAACGGTTGCGCCCGTTTTTGAATCGCTTCCCGTTGTTACGATATAAAGATATTTGCCGTCAGTCTTAACAATATCGGCTTTGAAATCACCGTTTGAAACAACTCCCGCGGAAACATCTGATGATGAAGCTTCCGCAGTATATTCCGGCTTTTCACCCAATGAATTTGCCTCCGCTACGTACTGGCTGTAGCCCTCAAGCAAACGGTCAATCACCTTCTGCGTTGAGGAATTTGTTGAACTGTCAGCCTTATCGGTTCTGTCAGCAGTTGTCGGCTTTTTTGTTTCTCCCGACTTGCCGCCGAGAATCTCCAGAACAGCCTTTTCAACATCCTCATAGCTTTTTGCGTTCTGAACAGGCTGAGCACTTTCATAGCCCTTATAGAACGAATCCGTTTTAATAACCTTGACGCCGCCCGTCTGAGAAACCAGCGCTGCGATAACAACAACCACAAGCACTGCTGCAGCGGCAATCATTCTGCGTAACACAATTATGTTGTTTTTAGTCCCCGTTTTATCGGAAAAATCCTTTTCGTTTCCGTCACTGTTCTTAAGCATTGCTACCATGCTTTCTTTTTGAAGCCGCAGAGGCACTTTCGCTGTTTCTGAGCTTTTGGCAAGCTCCCCGCGAAGCATATCCAAGGTCTGCTTATCCTTATTCTTCATCATTTTCATCCCCCTTTCCCTTTGTTCTCGCCGCCGAGTGATTCCCTCAGCTTTTTGAGTGAACGTTTTAGCTTGGAACGCACCGTTGACGGCGGACAGTCAAGAATATCTGCTATCTCGTGGCTTTTATAGTTGCCCAGAACGCTGAGCAAAACAATCTCCCTTTCTTCATGCGAAAGGTCATCAAGCGCTCTGCGAAGCTCAAGCGAAAGCTCAATGCTCTCAAAGCTTGCAGGCTCTTCAAATCCCCCGTTTTCGTCATCGAGATAGACCAAAGACTTCTTTTTTTCATTTTCTGTGTAGTATCTTTTGCAAGCGGCGCAAAGGATCTTGAAAAGCCAGCCTTTGAACGCCTTTGGATTTTTTAAAAGTTTTATCTGCTTGAATGCAGACAGCACTGCATCAGCCACAGCATCCTGCGCAAGGCTTTCGCTGCCCGTAACATAGCAGGCGTAGCAGTACATTTCTTTATAATAGAGCTCGTAAAGTTCGCCGAACGCATCGGCATTTCCGGATTTTGCAAGAGTAACGAGTTCGTTTATCTGAGCGCTCAAAATCGACCCTCCTTACCACTCTCAATTAATATGTGTCACAAATTTCAGTTTTTGTTGCATCAAATTCAAAAAAATTTTTATTTTTTTAGTGAAACGTTTCGCTGCGCATATAATAACATTAATCTATAGTATAAAGCAAGGTGTTATTTATGAAGAAAACAATATTATCATTTATCTTAATCGCCGTTATTATGCTTTCTGCGTGTACGGGCAGAGGCACGCTTGAGGAAAGCAATGTCAATGCCCCCGTGACCGTCGAAGATGAACGCACAACCTCAGAGCAGATAACTTCAGGGCAGACGACAGCCGTCGGCGTAACCGCCGCACTTACAGGCAGAAAGGTTCTTCCTCCCGCAAGCTTCACCGCAAGCGACCCCGATAACAGCAAGGGACTTTCAACAACAAAAATCGAACACAGCTACGGCGTTGCAAAAGACGGCAAGCCACATCAGATTTCTGTTGATGCGCAAAAATATTTTTCCTCAACGGGATATAAAGCAGTTTGCTACGACACTAAGTCAACCGAAAAGGTGCTTTATCTTACCTTTGACTGCGGCTGGGAAAACGGTTATACCGATAAATGCCTTGATATTCTTAAAGAGAAAAATGTTCCCGCAACGTTTTTTTGCACTCTTGACCATATCAAATCAACACCCGAGCTGATTGCAAGAATGATAAACGAGGGGCACATTATCGGCAACCACTCCGCAAATCACGCCGATTTTTCCGGGATTTCAAGGCAGAAAATGGCGGATGAAATTCTCGGATGCGATAACTATCTGCGTGAAAATTTCGGCTATGCCACAAGCTTTTTCCGTTTTCCCGAAGGCTCTTATAACGAAAATGCGCTTGAGTTGATTGATTCAATGGGCTACACAAGCGTTTTCTGGTCCTGCGCATATGCGGATTGGGATGTCAATGCGGCAAAGGGCGGGGATTATGCGTTCAGAACCGTTACCTCTCGCCTGCACCCCGGCGCAATTATTCTTCTTCATTCCGTTTCGCCCGATAACGCCGAAGCCCTCGGCGATATAATCGACTACGCAAGAGCCAACGGCTACGAATTCAAAGCACTGACGGATTATAAGTTTGCATAAAACAAGGGTTGTATCAAGCGATACAACCCTTAATGCTTAATATCCGTATTTTTGCCTGTAAGTTTCCCTGTCGCAGCGTGTAACAATTTTCTCGCCGTCAAAAATCAGTATGCTGTAAGCGCTGCCCGCCTTTTTGCCCTCGTCAAACCATTTTCCGAATGCCTTTTGCATTGAGGTGTTTCTGGGAAGCTCGGCAGGACGAAGACAGCTTGTTCCGACATTGAAAATTCGCCAGCAATCACCGAAATCATAGGTCTTTTTAATATCAAGCGGCTGGAAATCAAGAATAAAATCGGCCGCATTTGAATTATCGGGCAGAATATTGAGGTTGTCGGGGTAAAGAAGCCACGAATTGCAGCAAACAACAATGTGCTTGCCGTCAAATCTGTCCTTGAAAAATTCAAATGCTTTTTTATATGTATCAAGCCTTGTTTCGTATGTAAGAGGTCCGATGTGAGACGGGATATGAAGACCGAGACAGAAATCGCTGTCCTTTATGCAAATTCCGTTTTCCTCATAAAACTCTTCACCGAAATCGGAAAGGTCAAACTGAAATCTGCCGATACCAAAACGGCGCATCTCAAAAAAGCCCATAAACCAGCCTTCAACGAAGGTGCCCCATATGTTGTAGTTTTCCTTGCACTCAAGCATTTTTACCTTGAGGTCAAGAATAGATGTCCAATAAATCTCCTCGGAAATTCCGTTCTTTTTGTATGCCGCCTTAAGGGGCTTTGTGCAGTTAAGAAGAAGCACTAAATTAACGGTATATTCAGGCTCATCAATCAGCTTTGCAAGTGCCTTTGTTTTGTCGCTGAAATCGCCGAAATTCTTCTTTTTGAGCCAGTAGGTCTTATACATTGAATCATAAATTTTATTGGCCTGCTCATTGTTGAGAATTTTCTCCTCAGCTCTGATTATAGCCTCTCTTGCCTCTGCAGGATAATCATGCTTTTCCATAACAAGCAGTGCGTGGTTATAATTTTTCATGATGTCACCTCACGGGTATAATATATAAATGTATTATATATTATTCTGAATCGGATTGCAATAAAAAACCGCCCGATCGGGCGGTTAATTTTTTATTCAAACAACGGTGTTGAAAAATATCTTTCTGCGGTATCGGGGAGAACGGTAACAACAGTTTTACCCTTGCCGAGCTTCTTTGCAAGGCGGAGTGCTGCGGCAACGTTTGTTCCGCTGCTTATGCCGCACATAATGCCCTCTTTGGAAGCGAGATCTCTTGAAGCCTGCAATGCATCGTCATCGTTAACTATGCAAACATCATCAAAGATATTGCAGTTAAGAATTTCGGGAATCAATCCGTCACCGATACCCATCTGAACATGAGTTCCGATTGAGCCGCCTGAAAGAATAGCCGCATTTTCGGGCTCAACTGCCCATATTGTCATATCGGGGTTATGCTCTTTAAGAACTTCTCCTATGCCCGTAATGGTTCCGCCCGTACCGATGCCCGAACAGAAGCCGTGAATCGGCTTATCAACCTGTTCAAGGATTTCAACTGCAGTCGCCGACCTCTGAATCGCAGGATTTGCGGGATTTTCAAACTGCTGCGGAACAAAAACATTGGGGTTTTCCGCCTTTATTTTCATCGCAAGGTTGAGGCAATCTTCAATGCATGCGCCGATATTGCCCGCATCGTGAACAAGAACGACCTCTGCACCGTAATGCTGAACAAGCTTGCGTCTTTCCTCACTAACCGAATCAGGCATAATGATTTTGACTTTATATCCTCTTACAGCACCAACAAGCGCAAGACCAATGCCCTGATTACCGCTTGTAGGCTCAACAATCACCGTATCGGAATTTATAAGTCCCTTTTTTTCGGCATCAAGTATCATATTAAAAGCTGTTCGTGTTTTAATCGAACCGCCGACATTCAAGCCCTCAAACTTAACCAGAATCTCCGCATCGTCGGGACCGGTCATGTGCTGAAGTCTGATAATCGGGGTGTTACCCATCGCATCCAGAATTGTATTGCAAATCATCTCGAAAAACCTTTCTCCGATATTATCCAATCATACGGATTGATATTATATCATATGTTAAGAGCATTTTCAATGACATAAAAATTGTTCTTTGGAAAAAATTTCGGATATTTTTATACTGTTTGCACAAGTGAACGGTTTGAAAATACGTTGTAAAAAAATAAAATATTATTGCTTTTAACATGCCCATGTGATAAAATATAAATATTCTGTTTTAATGGTGACGCAAAATGAACTCAGCTCAAAAGTTCGAAAAAGTAACAATTTTTATTTTTGCCGCAAACGAAACCAACGCTCTCAGAGAAACCGTTAACTCAATTTGCACCGAATGCTCCGACGAAGATCTTGAAGAAATATTAATTGTTGCGAAAAACACGGAATGCCCGTCATACTCCGAAGCAAAAAAAATTATTTTTGAAAACAACAATCCTAAAATAAAGCTTTATGTTCAAAAAGCACCCACAATAGAGTTATGCGCTGCAGAGCTTCCTCCAATGGTTAAAAGCTCACATTTCGTTATCATGGTGGGCGACATGGAAATGAACCCGAAGGATTTGAAGGTTTTCATTCAAAAAGCAAAAAAACACCCGCAAAGAATAATCTGTGCAGCCAAATGGCACAAGGATTCACAAATAATCGGATACGGAAATTTCCGCGAATTCGGCAGCCGAATGATGAATTCTTTTATAAGCATCCTTTTCGGTCGAAATGTAAAAGACCCTTTTTCTGTTTATCAGATTTATCCCATATCTGTATATAACCAAATGAATTTTGACAAGCCGGAAAGCTTTGCGTTCGAATATACGCTGAAGCCTCTGCGTTGCGGAATAGAATATGAAGAAATCCCGACAGTTTACCGAAACCGGGTTGAGGGAAAAACCAATTTTAATTATAAAAAGCTTTTTTCAACAGCAATTCTTTTTTGCTTAACAGCGGTTCGTCTTCGCTTTTCTTCAAAAAAGAAGCTTCTTGCTTCCGATGATAAAAACAAATAACATTATTTCTTGAATTGAGGTGATCAGGTGAAAAATATCTATATGGTACAGCCAAACTCGGTATACGGAAATTCAATATACTTCCCCTATGCTGCAGGCTCCCTGATTGCATATGCTTTTAAAGATACAACAATCAGTAAAAACTATAATTTTAAAGGCTTCTTTTATAAAAAAGACGATATAACCTGTGTTTTGGACCGCATTGATTCCCCGTTTATCGTCGGATTTTCCTGCTACGTATGGAATTATGAATATAACAAAACTCTTGCAAAAGCAATAAAAGACAAATATCCCGATTGCATAACCGTTTTCGGCGGTCATCAGATTAATGCTGACAGCGAGGTTGTCGGCTCATCATTTGCGGATTTTGTTATTCTCAGCGAAGGCGAAGAAAGCTTCAGAAAGCTTTTGCTCTGCCTGTGCGGCGAAGAAACGCTTGACAATGTTCCCAACCTTATCTATAAATCCGACGACGGTTCACTCAAAGCAAATGAAATCAACACATCGTTCGTTACCCGTGTATCACCTTATTTGAGCGGACTTTTTGATGAGCTTGTCAAAAATGAACCCCTCAAATTTTCCGCTATACTTGAAACGAACAGAGGCTGCCCCAACAAGTGTTCATTCTGCGACTGGGGAAACATCAAATCAAAAATGAAATGCTTTGACATGGACACCGTGAAAGCTGAAATTGATTGGATGTCGGAAAATAAAATTGAATATTGCTACTGCTCGGATTCCAACTTCGGGCTTTTCCCAAGAGATCTCGAAATTGTTGATTATGTTATAAAAAAACATAACGAAAACGGTTATCCGCAAAAATTCCAGGCAACTTATTCCAAAAACAACCCCGAAACCGTTTTCAGAATCAACAAGCTGCTCAACGAAGTCGGAATGAGCAAGGGCGCAACCCTCTCCTTCCAATCCATGAGCTCGGAGGTTCTCAACAGAATTAACCGCAAAAACATGCCTCTTGAAAATTTCCTTGAGCTTATGTCGCTCTATAATTCGAATAACATCGCCGCTTATTCGGAAATTATTCTCGGTCTTCCCGGCGAAACCTACGAAAGCTTCAGAGAAGGCATAGAACAGCTCCTTGAATGCGGTCAGCATATGGCGATAAACTTTTTCAACTGCGAGCTGCTCGCAAACTCTGTAATGAGCGACCCCGAATATATAAAAAAATATGAAATAGAATATGCCGTAACAGAACAGCATCAATATCACGTTGTTCCGCACAGCAAAGGCATTCCCGAATATTCAAAGATTGTTGTTTCAACTTCAACCATGTCAAAGGAAGACTGGATTAAATGCAACATCCTTCACGTATTCGTCAGAACCTTTCATAATCTCGGTCTTTTGCAGTGCCTTGCAATTTATCTTTATTATGAAAAGAAAATAAAATACATGGATTTCTACTGCAGTCTTATTGATTGGGCAAAAGAAAATCCGGACAGTATTTGCGGAAGAATATACACCTGGCTCGAAAACAAATACAGAGAAATTCTTGAAAACAAGGGTTCTTTAACCTGCTATGACCCCGATTTCGGAGAGCTCACCTGGCCTTTGGAAGAAGGCAGTTTCTTAAAAGTCATAAAAGAATATCCCGCATTTTTTGAAGAAATTATTCCATTCGCAGATAAATTTATCAGCGACAAGGCTCTTCTTTCCGATATTTTAAAATACCAGAAAGCCGTTGTAAAAAATCCCTATTCAAAGCGTTCAGAACTTGAGCTGCAATATGATTTTTATAAATTCTTTACTGAAATTTACAACGGAAACTATTCTGCATTAATTAAAAGAGAAAACAAAATCTCTCTTGATTCCGAAGAGGTTTCTGCTGATTTGATTGAATTTGCAAAGGATACCGTGTGGTTCGGAAGAAAAGGCGGACAAAATATTATCTCGAAAATCAATTATATGTAAAATGTTCAGGGGGATAGAGAAAATGAAAAATCTGTATCTTGTTCAGCCCAGCAGCAATCTTTCGGATTCTGTTTTTTTGCCGTATTCGGTAGGTTCTCTGGCTGCATATGCTCTGAAACACGAAAAAATAAAAAGCAAATATAATCTCTGCGATTTTGTGTTTATGAAACTCCCTGTCGATGAGGTTGTTTCGGAAATGAATAACCCATGTGCAGTCGGCTTTTCCTGCTACATGTGGAACATTGAATATAATTTGGTTTTAGCGGAGAAAATAAAAAGCATTTGGCCAAGCTGTAAAATAGTTTTTGGCGGTCCCCAAATTCCCGACAACACCGAATATCTTGAAAAATACAGCTTCATTGATGTGCTGATTCACGGAGAAGGAGAAGTTCCTTTCCATCTTATTCTTGACCACATTATTGACGGCGCCGACTTTTCGGATATTGCCAACATTTCCTTCAGGGATAATGGCATTCTTCTGAAAACATCAAAGGTTGACCCTTGCAGCCTTGACGATTTTCCTTCGCCGTATGAAACAGGTCTTTTTGACAACATAATCAACAACCCTAAATACAAAAATCTTTCATTTGATGCCGTAATTGAAACGAACAGAGGCTGCCCTTACGGCTGCATCTATTGCTATTGGGCAAGAAGCGGCACAAGCTTCCGTGCATTTCCTATAGATAGAGTTAAACGGGATCTTGAATGGATTGCAAAAAACCAAATTCAATACTGTGTTTGCGCTGATGCAAACTACGGCATTCTTGACAGAGATGAAGAAATCGCCGATTTTCTTGTTGAAACCAAGAAAAAATACGGTTTCCCGAAGCGATTTGAAACAGCATCCGATAAAAACAAAACAGATTTAACCTTTAAAATCAACCAAAAGCTTGAATTATCAAACCTCAACAGAGGCGTTTCGGTTGCTGTCCAGAGCATGTCACCCGTAACTTTGGAAATTATCGGGCGTAAGAACATGTCTGTTAACAAGCTTTCCGAACAACTCAACAAATACAGAAAGCATAATATCGATACTTATACTGATTTGATTCTCGGTCTCCCCGGCGAAACATTGGAAAGCTTTTGCAAAGGCTTGTTTGAGGTCATTGAAGCAGGTCAGCATTATGCCATAGCCGTTCACCGTTGCGAAGTTTTTCCGAACACAATAATCTATACAGATGAAATAAGAGAAAAATACAAGATAAAAACTATCAGCTCACAGCTTTGTCAGAAACACAGCCGCATTGATAAAAGCCTTGATTTTTCCTCTCGTTCTCAGATTATTGTCGGAACAAGCACGATGAGCACCCCCGAATGGTACACAGCCCAAAGAGTTGCCATCTGCACACAAAGTTTTCACAGCATGGGTCTTTTAAGGTTTTTTGCCGTGTATTTAAGAAAAGCAAAAAATATTTCATATTACGATTTTTATATGAATTTATACAAATGGATTGAAACCGAAAGCGTTACAATCAAAAAATTGCTTGACAGAACTTGCGAAACCTTTGAACCCTTCCTGAACGGAAAAGGAAATCTTTATTTTGCCGATGAGCGTTTCGGAAATATATACTGGGATTTTGACGACGGTATGTTCCTTTGCTGTGCAGCAGAGCTTGAAGATTTTTATGCCGATGTCAAAAATTATCTTGCCCGTTATTTTGACGATCATGAAGTTTTTTATGATCTCATGACCTATCAAAAAGAGATGATTGCTCTTCCCGCTAAGGAAGAAAAGGAAATTCACACTGCATATGACTGGCATGATTATTTCAACTTTATTTTCGATAATTCCGTAACCGTTCCTGTCAAAAAACCAACCGCACTGAAAGCTGAAAAATCCGAAACGGATAACTGGCCAGACTATGCCCGTGAAACCGTATGGTTTGGCAGAAGAAGCGGTAAAAGCTTAAACAAAGTTAACTATATTTTATAATCAAAAAGCAGAGCGAAACGAAACGCTCTGCTTTTATTATTGTATAACCCTATACTTATACCCGTTTTTGTCATT
>JBGVNA010000061.1:0-5249 GCA_045125175.1 Acutalibacteraceae bacterium | reverse complement strand
CCTTGATGTGCCCCAGTCAACAGAGCTTTGCCATAATCTCGGAATAAAAGAAGGCGTTCTTGACGTTGACGAATGTGTTGACGAAATAGCAAATCTGCTGGGAGGTGCCGTATGAGCTATGCAATAGAAACGGTAAATCTTACCCATTATTACTCCAAGGGCACAGTGCAGCAGGTTGCTGCAATAAACAACGTCAATCTGCAGATAGAAAAAGGCGAGCTTGTGGGTATTATCGGCCACACAGGCTCGGGTAAAAGCACCCTGATATCTCATTTTAACGGTCTTTTAAAACCCGACAGCGGCAAGGTGCTTGTTGACGGCGTTGATATATGGAAGGATAAAGAAACTCTGAGGCAGTCACGCTTTAAGGTGGGTCTTTGCTTTCAGTATCCCGAATATCAGCTTTTTGAAGAAACAGTTTATAAAGATATAGCTTTCGGTCCCAAAAACATGAAGCTTTCCGAAGCGGAGATAAAAGAAAGAGTGCTCCGTGCGGCTGAATTTACGGGTGTGAAGCCCGAGCATCTCAACAAATCACCATTTGACCTTTCGGGCGGCGAAAAAAGAAGAGCCGCAATTGCGGGCGTTATGTCCATGGAGCCTCAGGTGCTCATTTTTGACGAGCCTGCGGCAGGGCTTGACCCCAAGGGCAGAAAAGACCTTGTTGAGCTTATTAAAAATTACAGAAAACAGACAGGCAGCACCGTGATTATCGTTTCCCACAGCATGGAAGATATTGCGGGCATGGCTGACAGAATAATCGTTATGAACAAAGCCTCTGTTGCGATGCAGGGCACTGTTGATGAGGTTTATTCAAGAGGGGATGAGCTTCGTTCAATGGGGCTTAATGTTCCCGAGATAACGGAAATATTTGCAAAGCTCCGTGCAAAGGGCATTGATGTGCCGGCAAATATTTATACTGTTGAGCAGGGCGAAAAAATTCTTCGCAGCCTCATTGAAAGGAGGACTGCACAGTGATAAGAGATATAACCATCGGTCAATATTATTCGGGAAAATCCGTGCTCCACAGGCTTGACCCGAGAATGAAGCTTGTTGTAACTTTTTGGCTTATTATAGTTATCTTCCTTTGCAAAAGCTTCTTTTCGCTCGGAGTGATTGCTCTCACGGCGGTTGCCGCAGCGGCAATTTCAAGCGTTCCGTCAAAAATGATTTTAAAGAGCTTAAAGCCCATAGTCATAATTCTTGTTTTCACGGCAGTGCTTAATGTTCTTTATACCGAGGGCGGTGACGTATATTTTGAAAAATGGGGTATTGCCATAACCGAAAAAGGCGTTAACACGGCAATATTCACAATGATAAGAATTGTAACACTTGTTGTTATCAGTTCATTGCTGACATATACAACAACCCCGACAATGCTTACCGATGCAATTGAGAGGCTTCTTTCACCTCTTAAAATTTTTAAAATCAAGGTTCATACTCTTGCGATGATGATGACTCTTGCGCTCAGATTTATTCCCACCCTCATTGAGGAAATCGACAGAATAATGAATGCTCAGAAGGCGAGGGGTGCAGACCTTGAAAGCGGCGGATTGGTGCAGAGAGCCAAGGCACTCGTTCCTATTTTTATTCCCCTTATGGTTTCTTCGTTCAGAAGGGCTTATGAGCTTGCGTTTGCAATGACATGCCGCTGCTATACAGGCGGCGAGGGCAGAACAAGAATGAAGCAGATGAAGCTTGGCTTCAGAGATTTTGTCGCTTTGATTTTCTGCGTTGCTGTCACGGCAGGCGTTATAGTTTTAAACCATTTTTTTGAGGCGGTCATTTAATGAGAAATTTGTTTTTGACAATTTCATTTGACGGTACGGCTTATCATGGCTGGCAGGTGCAGGAAAATGCCGTTACCGTTCAGCAGACCTTGCAGGATGCGCTGGAGCATATCTGTTCAAGGCGTGATAATGTTGTGGGTTGTTCAAGAACTGATGCGGGTGTTCATGCGAATATGTATTGCTGTAACATTCGCACAGAAAGCGCAATAGACTGCAAAAAACTTGTCAGTGCGCTTAATGCGGTTTTACCTCGGGATATAGCGGCAATCGACTGCCGTGAGGTCGATTTTGATTTTCACGCAAGGTATGATTGCAAGTCAAAGGAATATATCTATAAAATATGGAACTCACCGAATAAGAACCCGTTTCTTTATGATTATTCTCTTCATTATAAATATCCGCTTGATGAAAAATTTCTTTCAGAGCAGGCAAAGTCGTTTATCGGAACTCATTATTTTGATTCTTTCTGCGCTGCAGGCAGCAGCGTTGAGGATACCAAGAGAACGGTTTTGAATGCCTGCGTTGAGCGAGAGGGGGATATGGTCATCTTCAGAGTTGAGGCTGACGGCTTCCTTTATAATATGGTGCGGATAATGACGGGAACTCTTATCGATATTTCAAGGAAGAAAATCCCCGCAGATTCAATTGAACAGATAATTCTTGCAAAAAACCGCTCGGCGGCGGGTTATACAGCTCCTGCACACGGGCTTTACTTAAATAAAATTCATTATTAAGGGAGGGGGATTAAATGGCGAATAAAAAAATCGTAAAATTATCAAAGCAAAGAAATAAAAAGCTTATAAAGAAAATTTTAAGAATAATCCGAATTCCTGTTGTTATAATCGCCGTTCTTTCGGCAATCTTCCTCAGCGCACGGCTTCTCGGTAATGTTGCTGTTTCTAACATCACGGACGGCATCAGAGAAATCAAAACCGTGTTTGTTAAGGGCGAGGGATATCCCCACGCTCTTGAAACATTTAATTATCGCAAGGTGACAGCTATCGGCAGCAAGCCGCTTGTGCTTTATGAGGATTCGGTTGAAGTGCTCAGCTCATCGGCATCGGAGATTTTTACAATGCAGCTCGGCTCTGCGGATTCAAAGATTATTTCAAAAAACGGCAGAGCATTGATTTACAGCAGCTCATCAAATGAAGTTATTCTTCAAAGCAGAACAGAAAAGCTCGGAAGAGTTGAAGAGGACGGAAGCGTTGTTGCGGCAGGGCTTGCCAAAAACGGATGCTTTGCCACTTCATATACCTCAGACGAATATCAAAGCATACTCAGCGTTTATAACAGATATTTTGAAAAGGTGTTTCAGTGGAACTGTTCACAGGAATATATTTCCGATATCGGACTTTCCGAAAACGGCAGAAATCTGGTTGTTACCGCTGTGGGAACCGAAAATGCAGAGATTTACACAAGAATTCTGATATTCAATATCGGTTCATCTGAACCGAAAGCAGATTTAACATACAGAGGAACGCTTTTCCTTAAAGCTGTTTATACCGATTCAAACAAAATCATTGCCGTAGGCGATAATAAAACCGTTGTGCTGAATAAAAACGGAGATCCGATTGAAGAGCTTGTTTATTCAGAGGACAGTATAACCGCAATCTGCATCGATGATGCGGGCAATGTTGCAGTTTGCTACGAAGAATTCGGCGGTTCAAAAACGGCAATAGTGCGATATTCCAAAAACGGCAAAAAAACATGTTCGATTACCGTTGACGGCACCCCCGATTACGTTGCAATGAACGGCGGCAAAATTGCCGTTGCAAGCGACAAAGAAATCGCAGTTTACACCGCAAACGGAAAAGAAAGCAAAAAGACAGAAACCGAACACAGCGTTTCTGAAATCTTTTGGTGTTCAAGCAATATTTTTACAGTTGAAAACGGTCATCTGTGCAAATATTAAATAAAAAGGAGAAGTCTATGGAATTTTTGCCCTTTGTTATTGATTTGATTTTTATAGCGATACTGTTTTTCAGCATTATAAATGGGCGCAGAGAAGGCTTTGTGAAAATGGCTCTTTCTCTTGTTGCGGCGGTTATAAGCTGGATTATCGCATCGGAATATTCACCTTCTGTTGCTCAATGGATAAATGATACTTTTATCCACGGCAACATGGTTGAGTCGCTGACCGATAAAATATCGGCAGTGATCAACGACGGATCGCAGGCTGTTCTTAACGCTTTGCCCGATTACATAATGAGAGCCGCTGAGGCGGCAGGAGTATCCGTCGAAGGTCTGCTTTCGGGCATGAGCGCATCGGCAGACCCTGATATGATTGCGGAAAACATATGCACATCGCTTGAAAGCGCATTTATTGTTCCTGCCGTCCGGATTGTAACCTTCTGTATAATGTTTGCAATTCTGAATGCGGTTTTCGGAATAGGAATCAGAGTTATAAACACAATATTCAAGCTTCCGGTCATCAAAAGCTTTAACAAGCTTTTCGGCGGCATTGCAGGTGGAATAAAAGGCGTAATTGCAGTGGCTGTTGTGTCTGTTGTTTTCAAGGCAACAACATTTCTCGTGCCGGGCGATGGTTTTTCACAGGCTGTTAACGAATCGCTTATCCAGCAATTCGTTTGGGAAATAATAAACTCTGCTTTATAAGTAAAAATAAGGAGGATATTTATGAAAGCATTATTAAAAGAATATTTCACGGGATGTTTAACAATCCCCAATCTTCTCTCGGTTATCAGAATAGCACTTATCCCCGTTTTTGCTGTTCTCTTCAACAACGGTGATTACGCATGGGCGGTGCTTGTGCTTGCAATCTCAGGTCTTACTGATTTCTTTGACGGAAAAATCGCCCGCAAGTTCAATCAGATAAGTGCTCTCGGCAAGCTCCTTGACCCTATTGCCGATAAACTTTCTCAGATAACAATTGCTGTTGTATTTTATATGACATTCAGCAACAGCAGCGATGAAACCGTTAAGGCGTTCAGCTGGATTTTCCTTGTTTTCCTTATAAAGGAAGCTGTTATGGTTGTTGGCGGTGCAATTATGATTATGTTTGGTCTTAAGCCCGTTGCGGCTGAAATGCCGGGTAAAATTGCAACCTTTGCATTTTATACAATAATGTGTGTTGTTATGGCTTTCGGCCCCGATATCGGCATTCTCGGAGAATTATGGACACTTCCCGCTGCTGTTATGCTTATTCTTGTAGGCATAAGCGTTATACTCACCTTGGTTGCATTTTTCAGCTATGTGCCCGGTGTGTTGCAGCAGATTAAAGAAAAGAAAAACGCAAAATAAAGTTTAAAGGAAATTAACTGATGAAACAGGTTTTATGTGCAAAATGCAAAAAACGCCCCGCAATGTTTTTTGTAACAAAGGTTGAGGGCGAAAAGACAACGCAGGAGGGTCTTTGCATCAAGTGTGCTATGGAAATGAATATAGGTCCCGTTAAGCAGATAATGCAGAGCATGGGCATTTCCGAGGATGAGCTTG
>JBGVNA010000060.1:0-2026 GCA_045125175.1 Acutalibacteraceae bacterium | reverse complement strand
CTATTGAAAGTTCCCATGCCGTTGCTTACGGTATGAAGCTTGCAAAGACGATGGGCAAGGGTTCCGTGCTTATCAACCTCTCGGGCAGAGGCGATAAGGATATGGATTATATCATTGAAAAATACGGAATCAGGTAACAATTTCTATTTCATAAAGTAAAAAACACGAGAAACTGAAGCACTGTTTCGGTTTCTCGTGTTCTGTTTTTTTCGATCCCGTCAGACAGATGTTACAAACATCAATTTCTCAAATTTTTGTTTATAAATCCCCAGCTATAATCAGTGGTTCTAATTATCTCATATCGGATAATGGGGTGTAGTCTGTGCTGTTTCTCAAATATTTTTCTATTTTGCCGCTTAACAACAATTCAACATAAGTCAAAGGCTCATTGTAAATGAGATAATCAAGTTCAGATATCTCATACATATTTTGTGCAAATTCAGCTTCAACCGCATCACAGTCAATTGATACCATTGAGCCGTCGGTGAGTATTACTTCAACGCTTGCGGTGTCGATGTTGAATTCACAAGATTTAATGTAGTTCATTAGGATACCTCCAAAATTTAATGTTTTTGAAAGTGTTTCAAGCGTGGGTTTTGGTGTGGTATCCTTAACTATGTGAAACTCCCGTTTCCCATCTTGAAACAGCTTTATCAGAAACATTAATTCTCTCTGCAAGATCCTTTTGTGTAAGTTTGTTTTCTTTTCGTAGTTCAGCGATAAAATCACCACATTCTTTTGCAGTCACATTAACACCACCTTTTACAAAATAATATCATATAACTGCTGAAATTATCAACCTATGAATCGTAGAGTCCTCGTTATTTGAGCTAAAACAAAAAAATATAATTTCTAAAATGATATGAAATCTTCTAATTATTATCTTTCGCTTTTATTCCGTGTTTTTTCGCATTTTCGCTTAATCTTTTTTGCGTTCTTCCGAATACGGTGCGGTGAGTCTGAAACTCAATCTGCCTTTCTGAATTTCAAAAAGCAATCCGCCGTGTTCGTCATCGTCTGTCAGCTTACAACAGTCTGGGTATTGCTCGCTGAATTCTGAAAGTCTGTTTCTCAAATCCGTATTGTGTGTCCGCACATCAATGATGTCACTTTCTTCGTTAAAGCAGATAACAGTATCTTTCTGGCGTTTTGTTAATCCTGTTTTCATTTTGCCTCCTTTCTGCCGAATATCGGCTGATTTTTGTGATTTTTTCTCGGTTCAAGAGCCGTAAAAAACACCGTTTCATCCAATAGATTTTCTCAAAACGATGCGTTGGTCGTTTACGGTTCTTCCATTCGATTCTTTGCTAATTTTTCAACTCTTAACATCTCCTTTCGGGCATCAAAAAACAGCCACGAAATCAATCGTGACTGCCTTTGTCTGCTTGTTTGTTTTTCTTGTTTTTCTTTGAGTGGATGTCCAAAAATTCTCCGTACTTCTTCGAAACAAAATCTTCGTATGCCATTGCAATTTTTTGTATGCGTTTGTAAACTGCACTCGGAGTTTTGTATCCCGCAAATTTTGCAATCTGTTCAAGTGTGCATCCGTCCATTCGCATCTGCAAAATCCGTTTGTCTTTTCCGTCGAGCGTTTCAAAGAATGCTTCGACTTTTTGTTTTGAAAGAATTCTTGTTTCAAAATCATCACGTGGTGACGGTAACTGAACGAGCAATTCTTTGCTGATTTCTTCTCCTGATTTGATTGCTTCATCAAGAAAAATCGGACTTTTCTTTTTGTTCCACGAGCAATACCACTTGTTGATGAAATCTCTTTTGTATGTGCTTTTACGTTCGCTGTAATCTTCCATCTGACGGTTTTGCCATACTTCGTCAATCATCGGTTGCCAATTCTGTTCTTCAACAATCATATCAGTAAGATTGCCGATGAGATTACTGAACTGCTGATATGTAAGACACGGGATTTGCATTTCTCTCGGCATCATATACAGCTTTTGAAAACTCCATTCCATTTCATATTCGAATTTCTTTCGGAAGTAATTCTGAATTACAAAGCACAACCGCCACA
>JBGVNA010000059.1:0-5140 GCA_045125175.1 Acutalibacteraceae bacterium | reverse complement strand
CAACAGTAGGAACAATACCCATATAAGGATCTTCAAAATCACCCATAACACAAAGATAAACCGTACCTACGTTATCAAAAGAAAGTGTTATTTCTCCGTTTTCATCAAGAGTTCCCACCTTGGAATACAGTTTAAAATCTGTTGTTAAATAAACATCAAGACCTGCTAATTTATATGTCTGAGAAGTAATTGTGTCTTCTTTTGAACAGCCATACCACATTGCACTGTAGCCTGTTGCGGATAGGGCGAATTCTTCACCTGTCACTGTTTTAATTTCATTATCGAAAAGTGTAATATAATAATCAGCATAATATGATTTATCCTGATATGTATAAATCGAAACATAATCGCCCTCATTTATAACACAAGCATCAAAAGAATAGCCGGTATATGAATTATAGGCATTAACAAAAACATTGTCATGAGGAACTACATCGTTAACACACATCCCAAGAGCTGATGATTTAACACCGAATGCTTTTGTAACAAAGCCATATGATATTGAAAGATAATTGCCGCTTGTTTCTTCTGTGAAATCATCACCGTAATATGCTTTGTGCGCTGCAACGATTGCATCAAAAACGGTTGGACCGTCAATTGTAACACCGTTGTGATCTGTTGCAGACATTGTAAAGCCGTATTCTTCGGCAATTCCGTCATAAACCGTTACCTCGGTTTTAGGAATAACCACAGCACCGTTATAGAAGCTGAAGTCAACCGTTATTTCGTTCTCTGCCGCAAATGCTACAGGCAGGCAGCACAGCGCCAACGCCAGCGCTAAGACAAGAGAACAGAGTGTTTTTGTAAATTTTCTGTTTTTCATGTTTTTTCTTCCTTTCGAAAATAAAAATTGCCCCTCCGCAAACGGAGAGGCAAAAAAACACGTAAAATCCCTGCTGCATCAGGGATAAAAAGGTGTTACGCCACCTTCCGATTGCCCGAAGGTGCCTAACGATATTACAGCACAATTCAGGCATTCCGACTGTTACGGCAATGGCTGTTGCGACGGATTTTCACCGCACTTTCCCTGATTTATACCACAATATTCAATTAGCAAAAAAATAATATCACAAGTGAAAAAATATGTCAATAATAACCTTGTTATTTTCTTGACAAACACATTTAATCGTGATAATATCAAACAATGGAAATGCACCTGTGGCGGAATTGGCAGACGCGCCAGATTTAGGATCTGGTATCTTCGATGTGCAGGTTCAAGCCCTGTCAGGTGCACCAAACAAACAAAACCCGAACCTTGATAAAAAGGTTCGGGTTTTTGCTGTTATTTAAGCATATCAAGAATTGCTTCCTCGGGCCTTAAGCCAACTGCCTGAGAAGTCACCTTTCCGTTTTTAATTACAACAAGCATCGGAATACTCGAAACACCAAACGCCTGTGCGAGTTCCGGTTCATCGTCAACGTCAACCTTGCACACTTTATATTGGCTGTTCTCTGCTGCAATTTTATCCACTATCGGAGCAATCATTTTGCAAGGTCCGCACCACGTTGCTGAAAAATCTATAAGCACAGGTTTTTCAGAAAGCATAACTTCATTTTCGAAATTTTCTTTTGTTATTGTTATTACTGACATGATAAATTTCCTTTCTTAATCCTTTGATTTATAATAGAGCATACAGTGACAATACCCCTCAAAATCAGGGTCAGCAATCTGTTCTCTGAATTCTTTGCAAATGCATTTGTAATCTTCTGTTTTTTCAACTCTGCACGGACAGTATCCGCCCTTCTTTTTCAATCCCTCTTTTATAACTTTAACCATCTCTGAATCTTCATTGAACCTGACCGCCATTTTGTCACCATCCTTTAATTTTATTTTACAATATATAGGCACACATGTCAAATAAAAAATGCTCCGATTAGATATCGGAGCATTTTTATCAGACTGCATGACCTTTTCTTTTTATTATTTCAACAACACTTTCAGCATATTCCCTGCATATTTTCTCGGATGATGCCTCAACCATAACACGTATTACCGGTTCCGTTCCCGATTCTCTTACAAGAATTCTGCCTGTGTTACCAAGTTCTGTTTCGGCTTTTTTGACTGCAGCAACAACATCTGCATCATTGCGTGCTTGCGGTTTATCTTTTACTCTGATATTAATAAGAACCTGAGGATAAACCTCAAAACCTTCCACAAGCTTACTCACAGGCTGTTTCTTGGCGAGCATAACTTCCATCATTTTGAGGCTTGTGAGGATACCGTCGCCCGTTGTTGCATATTTTGAAAAAATAATATGACCTGACTCTTCGCCGCCAAGCTTATTATTATTTTTCATCATATACTCATAAACATATTTATCGCCGACAGCCGTTTTAGCATAGTCAATTCCAAGCTTATCAAAAGCTTTGTAAAGCCCAAAATTGGACATAACCGTTGTTACAACAGTGTTATTAATGAGCTTTCCCCTCTCCTTAAGATACTTTGCATAAACATAGAGAATATGGTCTCCTGTAAGGACATTTCCTTTTTCATCAACGCAAAGGCATCTGTCTGCATCGCCGTCATACGCAAAACCAACATCAAGGCCTTTTTCAACAACATATTTCTGCAAAACGTCAATATGGGTTGATCCTGCATTTTCATTTATATTAATACCGTTCGGTTCTGCATTAATAACATAAGTTGTTGCGCCGAGTGCACCAAAAACGGCTTTGGCAATATTCCAGGAACTGCCGTTTGCACAGTCAAGACCGACTTTAACTCCACGGAATGAATATATACCGAGGGAAATAAGATAGCCGATATAACGGTTTCTGCCTGAAATATAATCAATTGTTCTGCCGATTTTATCTTTTTTTGCATAGGGAATTTCAGCCCATTTTTTTCCGAATATTTCAAGTTCACCGTCAATATAGCTTTCAACATAGCTTATTGTTTCTTCATCAATTTTTTCTCCATCGCCATTGATAAGCTTGATTCCGTTATCATAAAAAGGATTGTGACTTGCAGAAATCATTATACCGCAGTCAAAACCATCAATTTTAGTCACATAAGCAACCGAAGGTGTAGTTGTTACATGGAGCATATATGCATCTGCACCTGATGCCGTAAGTCCGGCAATAAGGGCATATTCAAACATATAGCTTGAACGGCGCGTATCTTTACCGATAACAATTTTAGGCGGTTCTTCACTTCCTGAATGTTTTCTCAACTCTCCGTAATACCAACCGAGAAAACGACCAACCTTATATGCGTGATCTGCAGTAAGATTTTCGTTCGCCTCGCCTCTGAATCCGTCAGTGCCGAAATATTTGCCCATAAAAACACCTCATCTGTTTTGTTTCTTAACAATTATGCCGCCTGTTTTATATATGCTTTCAGCGGAGACAACGCCTCTTACACATGAAAGCGGGTAAATATTTGACTTCCTGCCGATAATTACGCCGGGATTTAAAACACTGTTGCAGCCAACCTCAACATAGTCGCCAAGCATGGCACCGAATTTTTTCAGACCTGTTTCAATTTTATCGTCGCCTGTATTAACAGTTACAAATGACTTATCGGATTTAACATTTGATGTTATTGACCCTGCACCCATATGCGATTTATATCCGAGAATACTGTCACCTACATAGTTATAATGCGGAACTTGAACACAGTCAAAAATAATAACATTTTTCAGCTCAACAGAGTTTCCGATAACACAACCGTTACCAACCAACGCTGCTCCTCTTATAAATGCACAGTGGCGAATTTCTGTTTCCGCCCCGATAATGCAAGGTGCTCCAAGATATGCAGAAGGCGCAACTGCTGCAGTTTTATGAACCCATACATGCTCATAAACCTCGTTAAATTCCGATTTATCAAGCTTTTTGCCAAGTAAAATTATCATATTTTTTATTCCTGAAAGTGCCTGCCACGGATATTCAAAATCCGAAAGATACTCAGCTGCCGCTGTATGTGACAAATCAAACAAATCATTAATTCTAAGCATTAAAACAGCCTTTCATAAATTTAATTTGCAAGGATATTATATGAATAAATTTATGAAAATATTTTGCTTGATTATAATTAATATTGTATAAAACATTCCCCGACAGCTCTTCGCCATCGGGGAATAAAAATTTAGTCAAAAAGATATACTCTTGTTTCGAAGGGTCTTGTTGTAAAGCCGTTGTCAATAATCGGATTATCTTTATAACTGCAAAGCATAACCTTGCCCTTGCTCAAATCATAACCTGCAGGAGCTTTAAATTTAACGGATTTTTCAGAATATGAGCAAATAACAAGCATACGCTTGCTCTCATATGTTCTTTCAAAAACATAAAGCACTTTGCTTGATTTATTATATTCTTTATAAGCACCGTGAACAGCAATCGGGTTTTCTTTGCGGAATTTAATAAGTGCCTTATAATGATTATAGATCGAATCGGGATTTTCCATTTCTGCCTTTGCGTTTATACCCTCTTTATATTTGGGGTTAACGGGCATCCACGGTGTACCTGTTGTGAAACCTGCATTTTCTGTGTCATCCCACTGGACAGGAGTTCGCGCATTACCGCGGCTTGATGTTTTAAGACGTTTTTTTGCATTTTCGTCTGAGAATCCGAAAAGACGAAGTGTTTTATAATTGTTAACCGCAAAAATGTCCTGATAATCTTCAACGTTGGGCAAATCAATATTCACCATGCCGATTTCCTGACCCTGATAGATAAAGGGTGTGCCGCACTGAAGCATGTATGAGTTTGCAATTGACTTTGCGCTTTCGGTTCTGTATTTTACGCTGCCGTAACGGTTGATGATTCTGGGATGGTCATGATTTTCCATATAAAGTGCATTCCAGCTCTTGCCGTAAAGACCTGTCTGCCATGTTGAGAAAGCTTTTTTGAGTCTTTTAAGGCTGAAGCCGATGCAAAGGCAATCCATGAATATACAGTCTGCTTCCATGTGCTGGAAGTGGAACATCATATCAAGCTCCTGAGCAGGACCTTCCTTGATATATTTAAGAGCTTTTCTGACAGTCATGAGCGGAGCTTCGCCGACAACAAAGCAGTCATACTTGTTGAGCACCTGACGGAATTCGGTAAGATATTCGTGGATATGAGGACCGTCTGCATAATGCTCCATACCGCAAGCCTGCGGGATGGGGAAGCCGTTGGGCAGACCTTCTCTCTTTGA
>JBGVNA010000058.1:0-3815 GCA_045125175.1 Acutalibacteraceae bacterium | reverse complement strand
TTTGCTTGCTGTGTTAATTGATGCAATGAGTATGCGACGAATTGTACCGCACTGATTTAATAAATAGTGCAGAGTTTCTTCGTTTCCTAACTTAGCCCTGATAAAAAGCTTTAACCAGAATTCAGATTCATAACATTCTTTCAAGGATATTTTTAATTTTGATATGAAGTCAGCTTTGCTTTGTGCGTAGTTTGCTTCATGAATGTTTGCGCCGATTGAGGTTGCCGAGCGTTCAAGTTGGTTGGTAGAAGAATAATGTCCTTTTATAGTTTCGCACAACATAAGAATGTCTACTGCGAAATCCATTGATAAATCTACAAGTTTGTTTTCTTTCATCGTTTTAGCTCCTGTGTCAGGTTGTTTTAATGAAATATTGCTTCGCAATATGAAATAATCCTGACGGATTATGAAATATTTTGCCATAGGCAAAATGTGAAATAAAATAAATCCCTATGCACCGCAGTGCATTTCATAGCGTAGCTATTTCATATGCCGTAGGCATATTTCATAAATTCCCTTAGGGATTTATTTCATTGAAGCACGATTTCTATTTGAAATCGTGCTTCACCTTCTCCCAATATTCCTTAGCCGCTTGCTCGGTTTTGTTCTCCCCGTGAACATAGTAAATCCTGTTCTTAATCTTGTCGGGCAGATATTGCTGTGCTGTCCAATGATTCGGATAATCGTGAGGATACTTATAAAACTGACCCTTGTTCTGATTGTCCTCACCGTCAAAATGCTTGTTCTGAAGCTGACGGGGGATAGGTCCCGAGTTGCCGCTTCTTATGTCTGCCGCCGCTATATCATAGGCAAGGTAGGCGGAATTTGACTTGGGACTGTTGCACACAAGTACAACGGCATTGGCAAGGGGAATCCTTGCCTCGGGGAGTCCTACCATAAGCGCAGTATCAACCGCTGCCTTTACAATGGGTATAATCATCGGGTAGGCAAGCCCTACATCCTCGTTTGCGCAGACAAGAAGCCTTCTTGTTGCGCTGGGCAGGTCGCCTGCTTCAAGGAGTCTTGCAAGGTAGTGAAGAGCTGCGTCGGCGTCGGAACCACGCATACTCTTCTGAAAGGCGGAAAGTATATCGTAGTGCTCGTCACCCTCACGGTCATATTTCATAGCACTTTTCTGTGTCAGCTCGTCGGCTGTTTCAAAGGTAATGTTTATTTCACCCTTTTCGTCGGGAATTGTGCTTAAAACACAAAGCTCGGCACTGTTCATCGCCTTTCTCACATCACCGCCACAGGAGCGTGCAATATGAAGCATAGTCCTGTCATCGGCGTTGATTATTACGCCCTTTTCTTTTTCAAGAAGGTTGAAGGCTCTGTTAATAGCGGGAATAATATCCTCGGGTGTTACGCTCTTGAATTCAAAAACCGTGCTACGGCTGAGAATTGCCCCGTGTATGTAAAAGTAGGGGTTTTCCGTTGTGGAGGCAATGAGGGTGATTTCTCCTCTTTCTATGTAGTCAAGGAGAGTCTGCTGCTGCTTTTTGTTGAAGTACTGAATCTCATCAAGATAAAGCAGTATGCCGTTGGGTGCGGCAAGGGTGTCAAGCTCATTTACAATCGCACGGATGTCCGCCGTGCCTGCACTTGTGCCGTTGAGCTTGTGGAATTTGCGGTTTGTTTTACGGGCGATAATCGAGGCAAGGGTGGTTTTGCCGATGCCTGAGGGTCCGTAGAATATAAGGTTGGGAAGCTCGCCCGATTCAATGATGTTGCGAAGAGCCTTACCCTCACCGAGTAAGTGCTGCTGACCCACCATATCATCAATCGTAAGCGGTCTTATTCTGTCTGCTAAGGGTGCTTTCATTGTGTCACCTCAAAAATCAGAATCCGAGATTGTCATTGACAAGAAGCACGATAATTCTTTCCTTTTCTCTGCTTCTTCTTGTGATAACAACCTGGTTGCAGATGCAGTCGGGACTCATGCAGTCATGGCATCTGCCGTCTGCGGCGCAGGGGGTGTTTTTGTTAAGACGTACTGTGTTCGGGGGAGAGGCAATGTTTCTGACCCTGTGAAGTGCTTCGGGAACGTCGGTCGAAACCTTGTTCATACCCGCGATAACAATTACATGTGAGGGGCCGAAAATGAGGCTTGCAAGGCGGTTGCCGAAGCCGTCAATGTTCACAAGCTCACCGTCGAGGGTGATGGCATTTGTGCCCATGATGAAATAATCGCAGAAAAATGCGGTTTTGTAGAATTCGTTAAGCTTATCGGCAGGCCAGTCGGCTCTGTCGTAAACGGTGCACTCGGGGTTAGCCTTAAGTGCCTCGGGAATGCCGCATTCCTTTGAACTCATTGTGCCGCCCCAGCTTACGCTTTTGCCGTTACTGATTATTTCAAGCACCTTTTCGCGGCAGGCGTCCTTGCTTTCGCAGTAGTAGGCTGTTATATTGCGCTTTTCAAGATTTTTTATAATTGATTTTGCCTGATTTTCTCTTGCTTTTTTTAAGTCGCTCATAAAAAAATTCTCCTTATTCTGAATTACCTGTTGATTATATCAAAAAAGAAAAAGCTTTTCAACATTCTTTTGTTTTTGTGTTTAAAAAATTGTCAGTTGTTTATAAAAGCTTTTGTGAAAAACTAAAAACAGGTACAAAAACAGCTCTTTTATTCTGCTTTGCAACTAAAAAAACAATTACGGGGAAAATATTTAGTGTATATTGAACAAAAAGAGCGAAAACATCTTTTCTTTTCTTAAAAATAGTGGTATAATACACGAGTTGAATAGTGACCTTAAACGAATAAGGCGGAGTTTTTGCTTGTGATCCCTTGTTTTTGTACCGCCTTGTTCTATGGATATATGTGCGGACTCTGGGTCCGGAATCCGTCAGTACGGATTTTTTAAGAAAAATGAAAGAGGAGATTTAATTTTGGAAAAGTTGGTTATTCACGGCGGTAACAGACTGTCCGGCGAAATTGAAATAAGCGGCGCAAAAAATGCTGCCGTTGCAATCATTCCCGCAACTCTCCTTGCACAGGATGTTTGCAGAATCGAGAACCTTCCCAACATAAGCGACGTTACCTGTATGTTCAAAATCCTCACTCAGATGGGTGCACAGGTAAAGATTATCAATAAGCATACAGTTGAGATTAACACTAAAACCGTTAATTCATATATCATTCCTCATGAGATGACAAAGCAGCTCCGTGCTTCATATTATCTCATCGGTGCGCTTCTCGGCAGATATTCAAGAGCCAAGGTAGCACTCCCCGGAGGATGCAACTTCGGTGTAAGACCCATTGACCTTCATATCAGAGGCTTTGAACTCCTCGGTGCAAACGTAACGGTTGAAAATGCTATGATCAACGCCAAGGCTGATTACCTTACAGGCAGCTCAATTTATATGGATAAGGTTTCCGTCGGTGCTACAATCAACATTATGCTCGCCGCTGTAAAGGCAAGGGGACTTACCATCATTGAGCACGCCGCAAAGGAGCCTCACATTGTTGACCTTGCAAACTTCCTTAACGCAATGGGCGCAGATGTAAGAGGTGCGGGTACCGATGTAATCAAAATCCACGGTGTTCAGAATCTTCACGGCTGTACACATTCAATTATTCCCGATCAGATCGAAGCCGGCACCTATATGGTAGCCGCTGCCGCAACGGGCGGTGATGTGCTTATAAAGAATGTTATTCCCAAGCACCTTGAATCAATTACCGCAAAGCTTCTTGAATGCGGTGTAAGCGTTACGGAATACGATGAGGCGGTTCGCATTGTTTCTGACGGTAAGTTCAGAAAGTGCAATGTCAAGACAATGCCTCACCCCGGCTTCCCCACGGATATGCAGCCTCAGAT
>JBGVNA010000057.1:0-6273 GCA_045125175.1 Acutalibacteraceae bacterium | reverse complement strand
CATCAGTCATTCCGTTTACAAAAGCAACGGCAAAAGTAATCAAAATTGTAAATAAAACAGAAAAATTATTTATTAACAGATTATCTCCCCCATGAAAAAAATAAACGCTTTCAAAAGAAAGCGTTTAAAAATCCAATATTATTTAAATAGGTTTCCGCCGTTTGAATCTATTCCGACAATTACGGGAAAGTTTTCAAGTTCAAGTTTTTTTACGCTTTCACAGCCTAAATCCTTGAAAGCAATCTCCTCGCATTTTTTTATCTGCTTTGCGTAAAGAGCACCTGCACCGCCGATTGCGCAAAAATAAACCGCGTTATTTCTGACAATTGCATCACAGACATCCTTGTTTCGTTCGCCCTTGCCTATCATTGCAGCAAGACCGAGGTCAAGAAGCCTTGGTGAATAAACATCCATTCTTCCCGATGTTGTTGGTCCGCAGCTTCCGATTACCATGCCATTGGGTGTAGGCGTAGGCCCTGCAAAATAAATACATGCACCCTCAATCTCATAAGGAAGCTCACTGCCGTTATCAAGAAGCTCAAAAATACGCTTATGAGCTGCATCTCTTGATGTGTAAACTGTTCCGCTGAGGAGTACTCGATCCCCTGCAACAAGTCTTGGTGAATATTCTTTAATTTGATTAATATTTATGTTATATTCTGCCATATTATTCTTCCTCAACGCTTATAGTGTCAAGTTTTTGGGAAGCTTCGGAAAGTGCATTCATAAGATTTTCTGTGCTGGCCTTAAGCGATACAGCAGAACTCTCAAAATTGACACATGCGGTCTTTATTCTGTCACTTGCAGAAACAATATCAGCCTGTGCATTTGAAACTGATTTTTTTGCTTTCTCCGCAATTTCAGCAACAGATGTCTTTGCATTTTCAATAAGCTTATCTGCATCGCCCATTTTTGAACAGCTGCTTTCAAGTTCGGCAAATTTTTGCTCAATTACAGCAATTTTTTCTTCGCATGTTCTGAGCTTGCATTCGTAATCGTCAATGCTGACCTGAGCTTCTTCCATTTTCAAAGAATATGAAGCGTTTATTTCAATAAGGTTTGCATTTTCAGCCTTAAGAGCAGAATTTTCTTCTTTAAGAGCTAAAAGCTCTTTTTCAACGTTTTCTTTTGCTGCTTTTACACTTTCAAGTTCTCTTTTCCAAGCAGAATTATCGCTGACCTCTCTTTTAAGATTAACGATTTCCTGCTGAAGCTGCTCAATATAATTCAGGACATCCTCTTTTTTAAACCCACCCAAAACAGATTTTTTCAGTATCTTTTCAGAACTCATTTTCAATACCCTTTCACGCTAAAAGCATTATTTCTGATGTACCATCAGCAACAGAAACAGATTTTTCACCGTTATAAATCCAAAGCATGTTATCACTTGTTATATAAGCAGCTTTTCTGTCATCCGTATACTGAAAACTTTCAACAATTATATCGCTGCCGATAAGCTTTTCTTCACCGTCTGTGCAAATATAATAATCTGCCGTCTGTTTTGAAGAAGCAAAATCATGCTCTTTCAAAATAATCACATCTTCATAATTTTCAACGGTAAACGCACTTGCAGCATTAGAAAGCTTGACACTGTTTTTTCCGTCAAACGTGAAAACATCGCCGGAAACTTTATTCAAATCAGATTTCAGATATATAACTGAATCATCGACAAAACGATAACTTGAGATTCCGCTGTCAACACCAATTTCTGCTGACGGTTTAAGATTTTCATTTATGCTGTTTGTATAAAGATTGAGTCTTTCTCCCTGTGAATCACGGACAAACGCAAAAATTCTTGAACCATCCCTGGAAAAAGAAAACAATGTTTTTCTTTTATCATATCCGTCAAGTGCGCTGCTGACTGCGCCGTCATTGCCGCAAGCAACAAAAGCCATTCCGTTCGATTTAACACTTTCGTCAACAATTGTTTTTGCGTAATCAATAACCTCTGTCATAGTGCTGCGCTGAGCAATTTCAACAAGAGTATTCATGTCCGTATCCGCAGAAAGAACCTCTGTTCGTTCAAAAATAATTTTCGGAGCACCAAACGCTGAAACTGCATAAACATTTTTGGGATCAAGATTTTCGGCGATTTTAAAAATGCCGTCACCGTTATAAGCAAACGCATTAAAGACAGGCACTGAAAATTCACCGTTTACAACTGATTCATTAAGAGCAGCTCTTATTTCATCGCGAACAAGTTTATCCTGATATTCTTTAAAAGCCTGATTATATTCTTCCGATATGCCAAGCCATGAAAAGAAATCATCTCTTTTGGGTTTTACAATATCCTTATCTGTTTCTGCATATTGGTCTGCAATCACATAGCTCCATGAAATACTTTCTGTTGATGAAGTAAAATAGTAAAGATTGCCGTTAGGAACATAATCATCATACATAACATGATATGTGTTGTCGCAAATCATTTCGGGTTCGCGGTCTGCATATGCAATATAAAGCTCACTCATTCCCAAATTAACATCAGACTTTTTTTCGAATATGATGTGTGGATTTTCGGTATCATTATAGCAATATATATCCGAAATATCTCTGCACACTTCTGCAGGTGATTTGTTTTCATATTCATAAAGCACTTTTATATTACCATGCATTTTTGTGAAGAAAACCTTCTCAGTACCTTCAAGGGCATAAATCCCCTCAACATTATCAGAAAAAGTTTCTATTTTGTTGTTATCAATATCGCAAACGCATCCTTCAAATGCATCTGCGGCAATATTCTTTTTTAAATAGTAAATTTTGCCTGAAACAATATCGTAATTTTCCCGAACACCTATATCGATTATCTTAGGGTCAAGCAACTCACTTCTGCGTTTTTCAACATAATAAAGGTCATAAAGACCGTCTGAATAAGCTGAATCAACAGTGAAAAAGACTCGTTCAGACTTCGCATCGCACTTAAAACCGGATGCACTTGAATCGGGAACCGATATTTCCATATCGTCAATACGGATAACGCTCGTATTCCCCTTTTTATAAACAGCAATACTGCTGTTTTCAGTTTTTGAATTATTTATAAGCTGAAACACACACACAAACACGGCAATCAAAGCGATTGATGCCGCAGCTGCAATCAACACTGTTTTTACCTTTGCATGTATTCTCTTTCCCTGAGTATTTTCCAAAAAAACACCTTACCCTTAATTTTCTCAAACAGGCGGTTGCTTCTCAAAAGAAGCAGCCGCCCGAATGATTTTGCTTATTTCATTGAGATTGCCTGTTTTGCTTTCTCAACTATATTCTGTGCATCTAATCCGAAAATATGAAGAAGTTCAACTGCAGGGCCTGATTTTCCGAAAACATCATTAACACCAAGTCTTACAACAGGAACAGTTTTTCCACCTTCACACACAGCTTCTGCAACCGCGCTGCCGAGACCGCCGATAATATTGTGCTCTTCCGCAGTTACGATTGCACCTGTTTTTGCTGCAGAGCGGAGAATAGTTTCGCTGTCAAGAGGCTTAATGGTATGAACATTGATAATCTCAGCACTGATACCCTGCTCTGCAAGAATCTTTTGAGCCTCTATTGCCTCACCGACCATAAGACCGGTCGCACAGATGGTAACATCAGTTCCTTCATTAAGAACAACAGCCTTGCCCCACTCAAACTTATAATTTTCATCAAAAATTCTGGGCACCGCAAGACGACCGAATCTCATATAAACCGGACCGTCATAATCAGCCGCAGCAAGAACAGCAGCTCTTGTTTCAATATCATCTGCAGGATTAATGATTGTCATGCCGGGAATTGCTCTCATAAGAGCGATATCCTCACAGCACTGATGGCTTGCGCCGTCTTCACCAACGGAAATTCCGGCATGAGTTGCGCCTATTTTAACATTAAGATGGGGATATGCAATTGAGTTTCTTACCTGCTCATATGCCCTGCCTGCGGCAAACATTGCAAATGTGCTTGCGAATACTGTATATCCGGATGCAGCAAGACCCGCTGCAACACCCATCATATTACCTTCTGCAATGCCGCAGTCAAAAAATTTTTCGGGATATGCCTTTTTGAACATTCCTGTTTTCGTGGCCGCAGCAAGGTCGGCGTCAAGAACAACAACTTTATCATTTTTTTCGCCAAGCTCAACAAGAGCCTTTCCGTATGCATCACGGGTTGCAGTTTTAATAATATCAGCCATTATTTTCACCGATCCTTTCTTTATGCCTCAAGCTCTGCAAGAGCCTGTGTAAGTTCAGCCATAGCCTGCTCATACTGCTCTACATTGGGAGCTGTGCCGTGCCATGAAACCTGGTCTTCCATAAATGAAACACCCTTGCCCTTTACACTTGTTGCAACAATAACAGAGGGCTTGCCCTTGAATTCGGCAGCAGCATTGAAAGCCGCATCAATTTCATCAAAGCTGTGGGCACAGATTTCGATAACATTCCAACCAAATGATTTGAATTTTTCTGCGATGGGATAAGGTGAGTTAACTTCGGAAATCTTACCGTCAATCTGCAAGCCGTTGTTATCAACAACAGCAACAAGATTATCAAGACCCTTGGCAGAAGCAAACATTGCAGCTTCCCAAACCTGACCTTCCTGAATTTCACCGTCACCAAGAATTGTGTAAACTCTGTAGTTCTTACCGCCAAGCTTTGCTGCAAGCGCCATTCCGCAAGCGGTAGAAACGCCCTGACCGAGTGAGCCTGTACACATATCTACACCGGCTGTATACTTCATACTGGGATGTCCCTGAAGCATTGAATCACTCTTTCTGAGCGTTTTAAGCTGTTCAACAGGGAAAAAGCCTCTTTGCGCAAGAATAGAATAAAGAGCAGGAGCGGCATGACCTTTTGAAAGAACAAATCTGTCCCTGTCCTCCATTCCGGGATTTTGAGGATCAACATTCATATGATGAAAATAAAGATAAGTAACAATATCAACACATGAAAGAGAGCCGCCGGGATGACCCGACTTTGCATTAAAGACCCCTTCAATAATTCCCATTCTTGCCTTACAAGCTCTGATTTTTAACTGTTTTCTGATAACTGCATCCATTGCAGCCACCTCCTGTTTTGAATTGGTTAAAAGCCGGAAATCAGCGTTCCTTGGCTTCTATGTATTCAAGGAAATCCGCAACCGCACCGTTATTACAGTGGCAGGCAACGAACTCCGAAATTTCTTTTAACTCTTTAGGTGCTTGACCGCAGCAAGCGGGAACACCTACTGTTTTAAGCATATCAAAATCATTGAAATAATCACCGATAGCACCTGTGTGTGTCTTGTCTATGCCAAGCAATTCCGCAAGCTTAAGAACAGCCGTACCCTTATGAGTATTTTTTGCGAGAATTTCAAAACTTGCAATTGATGATGACATAAGAGTTAAATCCGGATCCTGCATCGATTCAAAATGTTTTTTTACTTTTGAAATATGCATGGGAGTTCCCGAAAAAATAACCTTACCCCAATTTTTTTTGGGAACATCGTCAATATTTTTTATATGCCGGTGGTCAAGATTATCGGCCGCAACAAAAAGTTTGCCGAACCAACCGATGCCAGTTATATAGATTATATCCTTTGCGACGATAATTACATCAACGGCAGGGAACTTTTTTGCTGCTGCAACAGCAAGTGCCATACCCTCATCACTCATCGAACTGAAATAAATCATTTCGTGCTTTTGAAAATCATAAAGCCCTGCTCCGTTCATTACTACCGCAGGAGTTCCTGAAATTGGAAGCCGTTTGAAATGCTTTTCCATTGATTGAGGATTTCTTCCCGAAGCAAGAGTAAACCTCCCACCCTTAGCAACAAACTCATTTATAGCCTCTTCGTTGCGTTTCGGCAATTTTCTCAGCTTATTGTTGAGTGTTCCGTCAATATCGGAAGCAATAAGCCAGTTTGAAAGTGATTTTTTTGTTTCCATTACTTTCTTATTCTCCCAAGAAAATCAGTAAAATAATCAGGAAGCGGAGCTTCAAGTTTAACGTTCTCCCCTGTAGTCGGATGAATAAATCCCAAAATTCCTGCATGAAGACATTGACCGTTAAGTGATGTCACGCCGTTTTTCGGACCATATACAGGGTCACCGGCAACAGGATGACCAAGATACGCCATATGAACTCTTATCTGATGTGTGCGCCCTGTTTCAAGCTTTAATCTTATAAATGAAAAATCCTTATATTCTTCGATAACGTTGTAATGTGTTACTGCATTTTTGGAATTTTGTTTTATAACACACATCTTTTTTCTGTCACTCGGACTTCTGCCTATCGGTGCATCTACTATACCTTCATGGTCTTT
>JBGVNA010000056.1:0-77607 GCA_045125175.1 Acutalibacteraceae bacterium | reverse complement strand
ATCTGAGTCTCTCGCCGGAAGCGGCTATCAGTTGATGGGGGCAATTAGCTGGATATCTGAGGAAGCATGGCGAGCAGAACGAGCCAGATATGGTTTATCAGAAATGATGGAAATGGAACTGGCAATGGCTACTCGTCGGGGTGAACTGGTTAGCGCTGATGCTCAAATCGAGGGATTGGACGAAAGCCTTTTCAAAAAACTGACGCTTGTAGATGGAGATCTGACACCTTTGTTCCAGGAAGATAGCAATGCAATCGCCATAGCTGTCTATACGGACGATTACGGCAATGTATCCATATCGGATTTTTACCCGAGTATCGGTTCTACACAGACCATCACCTATATAGAGGATGCCTACTACATTGACAACCGAACGGGAGAAAAATGTAACGAAACCACACCGCAAGAATATCTGGAATATTATATTGCCGAAAGTCGTGATGTAGACTACACCATCTGTGCTTATGTGACGATCCCCCACTCCATGAGCTACCGATATGGCACATTTGGATACCGCTATGTCCTGCCTGTTGCGAGACTGGCAGAGGACAGTCGGCAAGAGCCAGTCCCCTTGTTCTATCTGTTTGATACCCCGGATGCTGCTTCCGAAGAAACTGCGGAGCGCTATCTTGCGGAGTTGACATCCGATGATCTGTCTGAGCTGATTTACGAAAGCAAATCAACACTCCGAGCCGAATTTGAGGGTTTTCAGAATATGTTCCTGCTGTTGGGTGGTCTGCTATGCGCCATCATTGGGCTTGTAGGTGTTCTGAATTTCTTCAATGCCATTATGACGGGCATTCTTTCCAGAAAGAGAGAATTTGCTGTTTTACAGGCAGTAGGTATGACAGGCAGACAGTTGAAAGCTATGTTGGTTTATGAAGGGTTATTCTATGCGCTTAGTTCTGCTTTGAGTGCATTAGTCCTCTCGTTTGTGATAAATCCGTTGGTTGGTAATCTTCTGGAGAATATGTTCTGGTTCTTCAGTGCAAAGTTTACCATCGTTCCAGTTGTAATTGCCATACCGATCTTTGCTCTGCTTGGATGGCTGATTCCTTACGTTATGTATGACCACGCTGCCAAATACAGCATTGTAGAGCAATTAAGGGATGCTCAATAATTGAACACAACAGAAAACAGCCCTCTGCCTTTTCACTGGCAGAGGGCTGAATTTTAATCTAAGGGTTTATATTCAGTTACTGTTTTCAAATAGGTTTCAGGATCGCCGTTCAAAATAAGGTTTGCGTATTCAAGCGGTGCATTGTAGATCAGATAGTCCAGTTCCGACCTCTGATACATATTGTCGGCAACCTCGTTCTCCACGGCGATAGTGTCAATCGCTATCATACTGCCGTCAGCAAATTTCAATTCCACACAGGCAGTATCCATGTTGAACTCACAAGAAATCAATCTATCCATAAGAAACCTCCATTCTGCGGGATGTTAGATCATCCCAAAATATTTGAATGCTTCTCGGATTGCTTTCTCTTTTTCCGGTGGACACTGGGGCTGTCTGGAATCCTCGGCTTTCGGCAGATTATAGTTTTTGCCTACCTCAATCCCACATTTCCGTTTAATCTGTGAGATATAGAGGTTGGACACCTTTAACCCGGTATGCTCCAAAACATACTCCTTGATCTGCGGATAGGTTGCCCCATCTTGAAATTCCGACATATCCATATCTTCCAAAGAGAACTCAACCCGAATCTTTTTCGAGTCGACCTCGCCCTTGGAAAGCAAGACAACAGTTTCGACATGGCCCGTGCGGGGAAACATATCCACGGGGGTGACCTTTTTCACGGTGTAGCCGAGGGTGAGGAAAATTCCGCAATCCCTTGCGAGGGTTGCGGGGTCGCAGGAAACATAAACTATTCTTTCGGGCTGCATCTGAGCTGCAGTTTTAAGCATTTCGGGGCTGCAACCCTTTCTGGGCGGATCAAGAATGATGACATCGGGCCTTATACCCTCATTTTTCAGCACTTCTGCCGCCTGTGCGGCATCGCCGCAGATAAAACGTGCGTTTTCAATGCCGTTAAGCTCCGCATTTATTTTCGCATCCTCAATGGCTTCGGGCACGATTTCAACACCGATTACTTCCTTTGCGTTTTTCGCCATTGAAAGACCTATCGTGCCTGCGCCGCAGTAGAGGTCGAGCACGGTTTCGCCGCCCGTAAGCTTCGCATACTCTGCCGCTTTATTATAAAGCTTTTCTGCCTGATTTCGGTTCACCTGATAAAACGAAAGAGGCGAAATTCTGAATTTCAGCCCGCAGAGGATATCCGTTATGCTGTCGCTTCCCCAAAGAGTGCGGCATTTTTCACCGAGAATAACATTTGTATCCTTTGTGTTTGAATTAACAATTATGCTTCTGATTGCTTTTTCTTTTGAAAGAAGCGTTTCAACAAGCTTGTCCTCGGCAGGCAGGGATTTGCCGTTGATAACGGCGCAAGCCATTATCTCTCCGCTTGCGCTGCCTTTCCTTATATAGATATGGCGAAGCAGACCCTTATGGGCTGTTTCATCGTAAACAGAAACATTATTTTCTTTAATATAATCCGAAAAAACGCCGAGAATGCCTTCAAATTCCTCGGGCTGCAGAAGGCAGTCGGGGCAATGAACAACTCTGTGGCTGTGGGGCGAATAAAAGCCCGTTTTTATTTCGCCGTTTTCGTCCGCAACGGGATACTGCGCCTTGTTGCGATAACGTTTATCGCTCTGAGCCGATATGACAGGCTCAAACTCAGGGGAAAGTCCGCCGATGCGTCTGAAGCACTCCGCAACATGCTCTGCCTTTATTTTTGCCTCAGCATCATAGCTCATGTGCGAAAAAACGCAGCCGCCGCATTTAAGATAAACAGGGCATTCGGGTTCAATTCTGTCCGCAGAAGGCGTTATCACATTTTCAACCTTGGCAAAAGCATAGCTTTTTTTCACTTTAAGAATATGGGCGGTTATTTCGTCACCAACTGCCGTTGCAGGCACAAATATCGCCATGCCGTTATGGCGGCCTACGCCGCTTCCGTTTGACGAGCATGACTCTATTTTCAGATTTATTCTGTCATTCTTTTTAAGCTCCACGGGCAATCCTCCGAAATTCAAATCAATATATTATAGCATACAATATCCCTCGGAGTAAACATATAATTTTGTTTCTGTATTATTAAAGTTATATTAAAATCCAAAATCATCTTGATTTTTTACCACTTATTATGATATTATTATAAAAGTTTGTATAAATGGAGGTTAACGATGAAAAAAACAGCAATTAAATTAACCGCAGTGTTTTTCGTGCTGATTTTTATGTTCTCAAGCGTTATTTCGATATCTGCCATAGCTGCTGACAGCAACGCAGATTCTTCTGTTTCAGACAGCGAAAGCACACTGCACGCTCTCGTTCTTGAAAGCGAAAGCTTATCGGTTACCGAAGGCAAAAAAATACAGATGACCGCTAAAGTTACAAATGTTGAAGCTCAGCCCAAAATCTACTGGGCATCATCAGACACTGAGGTTGCAACGGTTGATGAAAAAGGTCTTGTCAAAGGCGTAAAGGCAGGCAGAGCGGTTATTTCCGCAACCGCAACGGTTGACGGCGAAACTCTCTACGGCGAATTTGCAATCAATGTTATTACAGGCAGCAACTTCCTCAAGGACCTGCTTGAGGGTAAGCAGATTCTCAGCTATCAGTACAGCTATATTGACGATTATTATTACACCAACGACAAGGAAGCATGGCAATATAACTTCGGCTTCGGCAAAATCTATGACTTTGTTTCACCCTATATTCTTCTTGAATACGATTATATCCGCGTGTTCTTCACATATGAAGATAAGGACTGGATGCTCCAGATGTGGAAGGGTCAGTACGGCATGGTCTTCTACGGCGGCGAAATCGGAATTTATAACAGACCCCATTCTGACGACGGCGTGAACGAATGGACCTTCTTCAACTGCCCCGCAGAGGAAGACTGGCTCGATATGGAGATGACCCTCTGGCATCAGGAAATCGACGGCACATGGACCCGTGAATTCACAAGAGAATATGGTAAATACTGGTGGTGTACCGGCTTCAAAAACGGTCACCTCAGACAGGAAGAGCCGGCAGATGAGCTTCGTCTTGAAGGCAGAATCACCTTTAAAGATGAAACAATGGCAGAGCTTGTTGCCGACGGTCTTAAGGAATGCGGCTTCGGCGTAAGCGAAACAAAGGACGGCATCGGCCTTGACGAATACTACGCAGAGGGCAAAGATATCTGTTTCCGCTGGCAGAATATCAGTGAAGCTGAAAGCACAATGTTCATTAAGGTTAACATGGGTGCTCTCTATGCGCTGAGCCTTATGCCTCTGTGGCCCGTTATTATGCCCTTTGTTAGCGTTTTTGCAATCCTCGTTCTTCTTGTTTCTGTAATTCTTTAATAAATAATTTGCTCCGTCGGGGTTGACCTCGGCGGATTTTTGTTTTATACTTCTATTAAATACCAAATCATATTTGGAGGTTTGAAAATGAAAAAATTCAAAAAAGCTCTGAGCATAATACTCACCGCAGCAATCATCATGCAGCTTGGCGCATTCTGCTTCGGCGCATCAGCCGCAGATGCAGACTACACCATCGTTTCACCCTATGAAGACGTTATCTGGAGCGGTGAAAACGCATGGGGCGCATACAAAGGCTCGCTCCACTCTCACACCACCTACAGCGACGCAGACGACACTCTTCCCGTTATGGTAAAGGAATCCTACGCTCAGGATTACGATTTCCTCGCCATTTCCGACCACGGTATCACAGGCGTTGACTGGGATAAAGATCCCGACAAGCAGTTGCTTTACACCTATCAGCTCATCATCGATAACCCCTTTGAGCATCTCACAACCGAGGAATATGAGGCTATCAAAAACGGCACATACAACAGCAGAGGCAAAAAAATGACCCCTGTTCTCGGCGCAAACGAGTTCAACAACCTTTCGCTCACCAAAAACCACGTTAACGGCTTCTTCCTTGCTCCCGATAAGGGCAACGGCTTCCCCGGAGCGGAAAACGAGCTTGGCTATGACCAGGCACTCGCTTATATCGAGGAAAACGGCGGACTTTCACACATTAACCACCCCGGCGACTGGCTCGCAACCAACGATAACCCCGATGCTGTTAACGACCCCAAGAATGTTGAGTTCTTCGGAAACCTTATCCTTAAATATGATTCTTGCCTCGGCACAGAAGTGTTTAACGAAAGAAACGGCACAACAGGCTACGACAGAATCCTCTGGGATAACCTGCTTATGTATACTCTGCCCTACGGCAAAACCGTTATCGGCTACAGCAACACCGACGCTCACCATACCGGCACGGTTGACACCTCCTTCAGCATCTTCATGATGGAAGACAATACAGTTGAAAATATTAAAGAAACAATGCAGACAGGCGCTTTCTTTGGCATAACAAGAAAACTCCGTCCGAATGACACCCTCGGCCCCGCAGAGGAAATCGACGTTGCGAACACCGATATCCCCTACCCCATGTTCTCAAGCCTTACCGTTGACGGCCACAAAATCACCGCTTCGGTAACCGACACAACAACCGTTCAGTGGATTGCAAACGGCAAGGTAATTTCAACAACAGCCGTTGACGGCAACGGAACAGTTACTCTTGACCTCGACACAATCCCGGGCGCAGAGAATTTCCAGTATGTAAGAGTTGAAGCTTTCGGCGAAGGCGGCCTTTGCATTTCGCAGGCAATGGTTATCGACGACGGCAGCGAGCCCCTTGAATTTGAAGAACCCGAGCGCAGCATTATTGAAACAATCGTTTACTATTTCAGAGGCACAAAGCTCTACACTATCTTTGCCGAGCTCGTCAAATTAATCAAAGGCTAAAAAATTTCCCCGTGCAGCAATGCACGGGGATTTTAATTTGAATTACAAAGAAAAAGAGCAGTCCATTCGGACTGCTCTTCTGATTTTAAAAAATCAATTATGCTGCTGTTGCGTTCTTGATAAGGTCAACAACCTTCTCGATGATGGGCTTAACCTTAGCAATGATGCCTTCGAAGTCGATACCCTTAACAACGCCAACAACCTTGTCAGCGAGTTCTTTCCAATCAACTTTCTTGAGAGCGTCGATAACTTTGTCTGCAACATTCTTTGCTACATCTTCAGTAGCACATGTGTGGTCAGCTGCTTCTGCCTTGTTTGCAAGAGCTGCACCACACTTGTCGCAGTTGCTTGCGCCCTTGGGGCACTCAAGCTCGTGAGCTTCAAGGTTTTCTGTTGCAACCTTAACTTCGCAATACTGGCAAGCTTTGAAATCAACAAGGCAACCGCCGTTTACGTGAGCTGCATAAGCCTTTGCGTCAGGAAGCTTTGCAAGGCAGGTGTCACATGTAAGATCTGCTTCGCTTGCAAATGCAACTGAGCATGCTGAAAGAGCAAAGATGAGTGCGAAAAAGATAGCTAAAAACTTCTTCATTTTGGTCTGTCCTTTCATAATTTTTTACTTTTGATGCGATAAACGCAATTCAAAGATAATTAATATTAGCACTTTTTGTTTAATATGTCAATGGCAGGAATTACTTTTTAACAAAATCTAAACAAAATTTTTAATTACAGATGAACTATTCAACGATTTTCTTTATCACCTTAAGACGTGAAAATTCTTCCCTCTCCTTTTCATCAAGGGCGGAGGTTATGGATTTAACCTGCTCTTCAAAACGAGGAATAATTATATTTTTAAGAGCATTGGCTCTTTTCTGCGCTTTTTTGATGCCCGTTGCAAGGCGGTAAATGCTGTTTTCCGTTTCCGCAAGCTCGGCGGTAAGATTTTTCGCCTCATTAAAAAGCTTATACGCCTCGTCAAGCTTTGAATTCGTGCGCTTGAAGCCATAATAGTTATCAATTTTCTCGGCTTCAAGAGTAACCGACGGAATTTCAACGCCCATGACGCTGCGTGAGGAAAGGGAAAGCCCGTTTTCAACCGGAACAAACGCCGCAAAATCATCAACCGAGCCCATGCTCATGTTAGCCTTTTCAAGGGCTTCATAGGCAAGACGGTAGCTTTCGTTGATGCGCTCACGGATATCCTTTGCGCTTTCTATCATGCCCATGGTTTCACGCACAAGAATATTTCGCTTGCGGTCAAGAAGCTCATAACCGACCCTGGCAAGCTCCAGCGACTTTTTTATTTTCATCAGATTGCCTTTGGTGGGCGATACCTTGGCCGACATGAGTTCATCTCCTTTTATCTGCGATAGTATTTTTCGATAAGCTCGCCGCTTACTCTGTCAAGCTCGCTTTCGGGCAATATGGTGAGGATTTTCCAACCCAAATCAAGAGTTTCCTCAATTGACCGGTTTTCGCTTGTTCCCTGCTTTAAGAATTTGTTTTCAAACTCTTTGCCGAATTCCAGATATTTTTTATCAATATCTGAAAGCTCATCCTCGCCGATAACCGATGCAAGCGAAACCGCATCCTGCACCTTGGCATATGCCGAGAAAAGCTGGTTTGCAAGCGATGAATGGTCCTCTCTCGTGTAACCCTCGCCGATGCCGTCCTTCATCAGACGGGAAAGGCTCGGCAAAACGCTGACGGGCGGATAGATTCCCGTGCTGTCCAGCGCACGGTCAAGAACAATCTGCCCCTCGGTGATGTAGCCCGTAAGGTCAGGCACAGGGTGGGTTATATCATCATTTGGCATTGTGAGAATGGGAATCTGCGTAACAGAGCCCTCTCTGCCCTTTATCATACCCGCTCTTTCATAGAGCGACGCAAGGTCTGAATAAAGATATCCGGGATAACCTTTTCTGCCGGGAATTTCGCCCTTTGACGAGCTGAATTCACGCAGAGCCTCGCAATATGATGACATATCCGTCATGACAACAAGGATATGCATGCCCTTTTCAAACGCAAGATATTCCGCAGCGGTGAGAGCGCAGCGGGGAGTGATTGTTCTTTCAATAATCGGGTCATCGGAAAGGTTGAGGAACATAACAACCTTTGAAAGAACGCCGGATTCCTCAAATGAACGGCGGAAATAATCCGCAACGTCGTTTTTAACACCCATTGCGGCAAAAACAACCGCAAAATTATCGCTCGTTGCGCCCGTAATTTTTGCCTGACGGACTATCTGCACGGCAAGCTCGTTATGCTTCATGCCGTAACCCGAGAAAATGGGGAGCTTCTGACCTCTGATAAGGGTTGAAAGCGCATCAATTGACGAAATGCCCGTGGCAATATAGTTTCTGGGATAAACTCTCGAAACAGGATTGATTGACGAGCCGTTGATATCTCTTGAAAACTCGGGATAAATTTCACCGAAGCCATCAATGGGTCTGCCTGCACCGTCAAAAACTCTGCCGAGCATTTCTTCGGAGAGCTTCAGCTCCATAGGTCTGCCCATAGGCACGGTGCCCGTGTTTTTCAAAGAAAGACCCTTTGTGCCCTCAAAAACCTGAGCAACAACCCTTTCGCCGTCTATCTGAATTATTCTTCCCGTCCGTTTTTCTCTGCTGCCGCCGACGGTGAATTCAACAACCTCTTCATAGCCTGCATTCTTCACTCCGTCGAGAACAACAAGAGAACCCGATATTTCATTTAATCCGATATACTGTTTAATCATAAAGCTCACCTCGCCATCAGTCCGCTTATAACGGAATCAATCTCGGCAATGTAACCGTCAAACATTTCGGGCTTATCGTTGGGAATATCGTATTTCATTTTGATAAGCTTTTCGAGAATGCCCGACTTCGTTATGCCCGTAACGGGCTTACCCGTGGCAATAAGAGCCCTGCCCTTTTCATAAAGATGAAGAATTGCTTTCATCATAAGAAACTGCTTTTCAAGGGGCACGTAGGTATCATCCTTGTGATAAGCATTCTGCTGAAGAAAACCGACTCTTATTACTCTCGCAACATCGATAACAAGCCTCTGGTCATCAGGCAGAACATCTGCACCGATAAGCTTCACGATTTCCATAAGCTTGCTCTCCTCCTGAAGCAAGGAGAGGATCTGCCTGCGATATTCCATAAAGGAAAAATTAACGTTGTTGTTATAATAATCGGCAAGGTCGCCGTCATATTCGCTGTAGCTGTCTGTCCAGTTGATTGCGGGATAATGCCTTGCATACGCAAGGGCTTTGTCCAGTGCCCAGAAAACTCTTGTAAAACGCTTGGTGTTCTGCGTAACAGGCTCGGAAAAATCAGAGCCCTGAGGCGAAACTGCGCCGATAACCGTTACCGAGCCCTCATCGCCGTTAAGAGCCTGCACTCTGCCCGCTCTCTCATAAAATGCGGCAAGGCGTGAGGGAAGATAGGCGGGGAAGCCTTCCTCGGCGGGCATTTCTTCAAGTCTGCCCGAGATTTCACGCAGAGCCTCTGCCCACCTTGAGGTGGAGTCAGCCATCATCGCAACAGCATAGCCCATATCACGATAATATTCCGCAAGGGTGATGCCTGTATAAATCGAAGCCTCTCTTGCGGCAACGGGCATGTTGGATGTGTTGGCAATCAGAACGGTTCTGTCGGTCAGCTTTCTGCCCGTTCTCGGGTCGATAAGCTCGCCGAATTCATCAAGAACCTGCGTCATTTCGTTGCCTCTCTCACCGCAGCCGACATAGATAATGATATCCGCATCGCACCACTTGGCAAGCTGATGCTGAGTCATCGTTTTACCCGTGCCGAAGCCGCCGGGAATAGCCGCAGTGCCTCCCTTTGCAATAGGCATAAGCGTATCGATAACTCTCTGCCCCGTGATAAGCGGAACCGTGCAAGGCAAACGCTTCTTTATGGGTCGGGGTGTTCTGATCGGCCATTTGTGGCAAAGTGTCAGCTCATGCACCCTGCCGTTTTTATCGGTAATTTCAAGAATTTTTGAATTTACGTTATAGCTGCCGCTCTCCGCCGCAAAAGTAACCTTGCCGCATATATCCGGCGGAACCATAACCTTATGAACGATTGAAGGCGTTTCGGGGCATGTTGCGTAAACATCGCCGCCGCAAAGCTCATCGCCCGGCTTTGCCGTAACGGTAACATCCCAAAGCAAATCTTGGTTAATGCCTGCCGCAAAGCAGCCTCTCTCAATGAATTCGCCGCTTTTTTCGGCAATTTCACGCAGGGGGCGCTGAATTCCGTCATATATATTTTTGATAATTCCGGGGCCGAGTGTAACGGAAATGGGGCTGCCCGTGCCCTCAACAGGCTCGCCGGGGGTAAGACCCGTTGTTACCTCATAAACCTGAATTGTAGTGAACCTGTCATCAATCGAAATAACCTCGCCGACCAGTCTTTCCCTGCCGACATAGACCATTTCCTGCATGGAAAAATCTTTTGTATCCGCAACGGTCACAACAGGTCCGTTTATTCCGAAAACAGTATTGTTGGACATAATATTTTCCTCATCTCATGCTGATATAAAGACCCGAATTTTCCTCAAACCATCTTTTCTGATTTTCAAGGCGGCTGTCAAGAGTGTCATCAACAAGCAGGGTCACGGTTGAGTTGATGCCCTTCAATCCGCCGATTTTTATTGTTGAATCCTTTGAAACGGATGCATTGGGGAATTTTTCACATATTGCGGCCTCAAAAACCATATCCTCGGGTCTGAGAAGCAGGGTAACATTTTCTGCGCCGAAGGATGCGAGAATATTCTCCGCACTTTCGAGAATAAAAGCTTTATAATCCTCGCTTTTTGTAAACCTGCGGAGCTTTTCGCCTGCACGGCTGAGGGTTTTTTCTGCAATCTCGTCCCTTTTGCCGAAAACCTCCTGTCTGCACTCCGCCGCTCTTTCGGATATCCGGCGCCCTGCCTCAAGTTTTATTGAGGCGGATTTTGATTTAACATAATCCTCTGCGGCCTTTTTTGCCTGCGCCTCCATGGCGGCAATTTCGGCATCTATTATATCCTTTGTTTCCGCATTTACCGCCGCTCTTTTTTCAGCCGCCGTATCGGTTATGGATTTTATAAAGCTGTTTATTTTGCTTTGCTGAATCATATATTCACCGCCTTAAATCTTAATGCCGATTGCTTCACGCACATAGCGCATGATGTTATCGCCCGACTGCTCGTTTTTTGAGCCGGGAACGGTAACAACAAGGGTTCCGCTTTCGCCGAGCTTCATCGAATCGATAAGCTCCGTGCATGCCGATGCAATATTCTCCGTTACAAGAATAATGCCGGTATCCTTATCGTCAACGCACGCTTTAAGCTCCCTTTCGGCACTTTCCGCTGTGTCGGCATAAACGCCCTCAATGCCCGCAAGGCGCATTCCCGTGAGAGCATCCCGACTGTCTGTTATAAGCCTGAATTTCATATCTTACTGAAGTGTGGGGAGAATCATGAGGAAAGCGATAATGAAGCCATAGATGGCAACCGCTTCACCGAGAGCAACGAAAATCATTGCCTTACCGAATGACTTGGGGTCTTCCGCAACGGCACCGATAGCTGCGGGTGCGCCCGATGCAAGGGCAATGCCTGCGCCGATAGCCGCAAGACCGATTGCAAGAGCTGCGCCGATAAAGCTCAGACCCTGTGCGATTCCGCCGTCTGTTGATGTTTCCTCTGCCTCTTCAACGGTTTCAACCGCTGCTGCTTCTGCGGGGGCTGCTTCATCAGCAGCATATGCAACGCTCATGCATGAAAATGCAACCGTAAGAGCAACGCCGAGAACAAGAAGCTGTCTGCCGAAGGCTTTTTTGCCGCTTTTGGTTTTATCCATGCAGCGGATTGAAGCCCAGACTGAAATAACAAGAGCAAGAACGGGAAGTATAACGCAAAGAGCAATAGTAAGTGATGACATAATTAAATCTCCTTTATTTAACATTAATCAGCATTGATTTTAACGGGATTGAACGGAATACCGTCGCCGTCATAAAATCTGCTGAATATTTCGTAGAAATTAAGTCGGAGCACCTGAATTCCGACAAGCAGACCTTCAAGAGCAATAACAAAAATGTTGCCGAACACCATTATTATCACGGCTGCCGCACCGCCGCCCGTGATTCCGGCAAGAGCAGAGAAGGTTGACATCATGCAGGCATGAATGAGCACGAATGCACCGACTCGCAGGAAGCTCAGGGTGTTTGACATATAGCTGAGAATAACCTCAAACAGCTCAAAGAAATTCTCGATAATGAAATCGGAAACGCTGCCGATTTCCGGCTTTCTGCCGCATACGATTTCGCCCAGCGGATGATGCAGGAAAATCAGAATAACGGGAACAAGGATTCCGCCGATTGCAAGAGCCTTTGTGCTGATGCCGAGACCTATGAACATATTGATAAGCAGAAGAATGAGAGAAGAATAAAGCACAATACCGCTTATGCCGTTATGTCCGAATATCGCCGAGCCGAAATCCCGTTTCTTTATGCTTGAAAAAACATTGAACAGCATTGAAACAATAATAACCGCAACGCCGAGAACGATTGAAACAACTATAAACATCAGCGCAGAATCCATTATTTCAATCGGCTTTTCCTCAAAGCCGAGCGCACGGAACATCGGGTCAAGCCAATGCTCATAGCCGAAAACGCTGCCGAACGCCGTGCCGAATATTGCGGCGCTTATTCCGCAGGGAACAAGAATTTTACCGAGGCGCATATTCATGAATTTATACATGAACCAGCCGACAAGCGAAAGCACAATGCCCTGACCCAGATCGGCAAACATTATGCCGTAAAGCAGGGTATAAACAACCGCTATCAGCGGCGTGGGATCGATTTCGTTATATGAGGGAACGCCGTAAATCTCAGTGTAGAATTCATAGGCCCTTGTGAGAAGCGAATTCTTCATTTTTGTGGGCGGCTTAAGCTTTTTGATATCCTTCGGGTCTGCCGACTCAACCTCAACGCCCTCAACCGAATGAAGCTTGTCAACAAGCGGCTTTTCGGCACTCTTGGGAACCCAGCCCGCAAGGAAAAAGCTGCCGTGATATTTGGCGGCATACTTGCGCACATCAAATTTATCATGAAGCGTTTTTATTTTTGAATAGTACAGATTGAAAAGGTCTGTATGCTCATCAAAATAGTTATCTCCGCTTTCATCGATTTCCTTTTTGCTCTCCTGCATAACCTTGAGTTCTTCTTTAAGATGCTCTACGGTTGCGGCGGGAGTGCCGTGGAATGCGGAAAGACGTATTCTTTCAAAAAACAGCGAGGCATAAACCCTGTCCACCTCGGGAGTTTTATCGATTGGCGCAACATACATTCCCCAATATCCCACATCGTCGCTTGAATCGGGATAGAAAATCGAGCTGATATCCTTATTGTATTTTTTCAGCTTTTCGAAGCCGTCAAACGGCAGCCTGCCGAAACGCACACGGACATAATCGCAGGCGTGAACATCGTCAAGATTGATATCCATATGCACAAAATGAGAAAGCTGCTCAATCGCCCTTTTGGTGTCCTCGATTTTCGTGTCAACAACGGTGTCGTGGTCTTTGATTGTTCTGATTGTTTCATAGAGGTTATCAATTCTTCTGTTTGCCTCTTCAACATCAACCTGCAGACAATCTTCAACAAATTTCGGAGTATATCCGAAATGCTCAAAAATTTCCTTGATTTTCATTAATCTGAACGAATAGGGATTTTCCTCGCTCAGATATGAAAATCCGTCTGAATCGCCCATAAAATCCGAAGCGCTTTCGGGCTGGAAGCTTTCGCTTTCAATGCACATATCGATTACACGGTTGAGGTCGTCATAAGGGCCGAGTATGCTCAGCAGCTTCATTTTTTCAACAGCCATTCACTCACGCTCCTTTCTCAATTATTATCAGATTTGAGAGAATCTCTTCTTTCGGAACTTTATAAGAAATGCCCTCGATTATTTTTGTTACGTTATCGCATTCGGCTTCAAGAATGCGCAGATAAGATGAAAGCACAACGGCGGGGTCTGCGGAAAAATGAATTTGTTTTATATCATCATCAATAACCGCTTTTTCGCAGAAAATCTCAAAATCGTCAATGCCGTGTTTATCTATTTTTGAGGCGTACCGTGAGCCTTTCAGAATTTTCAAAGCTTCCTCCGAGGTTTTTGAAGCAAGAATTCCGTCAAAAAGCTTTGCGGAAAGCAGACATCGGTAGCCCATCATATTCGTTCTTATATAGCTTTCGGAAAGACCGTAATATTTTTTCGCCCTGTAAATCATGTTGATATCCGCAAGCTCCGCTCTCATCAGATTTCCGTGAGAGAGAATTTTCGCCGTTTCGGCGGGGAACACTCTGTTTATTTCGTCTAAAAGCATTTTATATTTTATTCTGCCGAGAGTGGCTTCGATAAGCGAAATATCAAACTCGCCGCCGTCTTTTCCCGGCAAAACCGCAACAAGCTTTGAATAACCCGTTTTTGCAAGATATTTTGAAAGCTCCGTTGCACTTTTTATCTGAAAAAGCTTTGAAAAATCGATTTTTGTTCCGCAATTATATTTTTCGGGAGTTTTTAAAATCATCTTTTCGGGCGTGCCGAGCGAAAGATTGATTATATAATCAAGAATAAGCTCCGTTTCTCTCGTTACTGCAATATATCTGAAAATGCTGCTGCCTACGCTCTTTTCAAAGCCGCAGAGTCTTTGAGCTTCTGTTATAAAAGCGGTTTTCAGCGCATTTTCAAGCTTGATTTTTGAAAGCTGCGGGTCCGTCGCAAGCTTTTCAAAAAAGGGTGCAAAGTGAGTTCTTGTTCTCAGATAAGAAACAACCTCCGCAAGCCCCGTAAGCCCTGCAAGCGCACCGTAATCATCTGCGGTAAGGCGGCTGCCGTATTTGGCTCTCGCCCTTGTCATAACCGAATTTGATGCTTTTGAGCTCATTGCCGCCCTCCTTTCGGAAATTCAGAAAATTTATTCGCCGCTGACCGTGCGCTTGTAAATCATATTTACCCAATCGTCGATGTTTTCCTCTGCCGTTTTTTCAAGCTCAGAAATATTTTTTCTTGAAGCGTTTTCAATGGCCTTTATGGCTCTGTCTGCGCTGCTGTTTTCGCTTTCGGCAAGCCTTTCAAGCCTTTCCTCAGCCTGCTTCATGTATTTCGCATTAATTTCGCTCCGCCTGACTTCAAGCTCCTTTCGCTGAGCTTCTCTCGATGCAAGGTCATCGGCAATCAGCTCCCGCTGGCGGGCATCGAAATCAACAAGCTGTTTTATAACCGAGCCTAAATTATCGCTCTCATCCATAATAATTCTGTTTGTATCCATTGTTAATGCACCTTCTTTCAATCCAACTGCATTCTATCCCCTATTCTATCCCTTATATTTGGTAAATTCAAGCGAAAATATAGCTAAATTTCACACCTTTTCCTTGTGCAAAAATTTCACAAATTAACATAAAAAAGCAGCTCCGAAGAGCTGCTTCTCTGACTGTCGATTTATTCAAACATCGGCGTTGAAAGATATCTCTCTCCGCCGTCGGGCAAAAGAACAACAATTTTTTTGCCTGCGTTTTCGGGTCTTTTTGCAACAAGCGTTGCCGCATGAAGAGCCGCACCCGACGAAATGCCGACGAGAATCCCCTCTGTTTTAACCGTCTGCCTTGCGGCGGCATATGCCTCGTCGGTTGTAACGGTTATGATTTCGTCATATATATCTGTGTCCAGAATAGACGGCACAAAGCCCGCACCGATGCCCTGAAGTCCGTGCGCACCTGCCCTGCCCTGCGAAAGGAAGGGTGAATCAGCAGGCTCAACGGCGATAACTTTAACCCCGGGATTTTTTTCTTTAAGATATCTGCCGACACCCGTTACCGTGCCGCCCGTGCCGACACCTGCAACAAAAATATCAACTCCGCCCTCGGTATCCTTCCATATCTCGGGGCCTGTTGTTTTATAGTGCGCATCAGCATTTGCGGGGTTGTCAAACTGAGCAGGAATAAAGCTGCCGTCAATTTCTTCGGCAAGCTCGTTTGCCTTTGCAATTGCGCCCGCCATGCCCTTTGAGCCTTCGGTCAGCACAAGCTGAGCACCGTAAGCCGCAAGAAGTTTTCTGCGCTCAACGCTCATGGTTTCGGGCATTGTAATTATAACCTTAAGCCCCATCTGAGCCGCAACGGAAGCAATGCCTATGCCCGTGTTGCCGCTTGTAGGCTCAATTATAACAGAATTCTCATTTATTTTACCCTCTGCCATTGCGGCACGGAGCATTTCAAAACCGACCCTGTCCTTGGCACTGCCTGCGGGATTTCTGTATTCAAGCTTCGCAAGAATTTCCGCCTTTGCTTCGGCTTCTTTTGCATAAGCTCCGAAGCGCACAAGCGGCGTGTTACCTATGGTTTCGGCTGCGTTATTGTAAATTTTCAAGTTAATCGCCTCTTCTTTCAACATATTTTGATTATAGCAACCCTTATAAATTCAGTCAAGGAATTTTATTGACCGTTTTTGTTAAAATTAACTAAATTTAAGCTCTCAAAATTTACACCCTTAAAAAATATTTTTTCTTGATTTACTGTAATAAAGTATTATAATAAAACTGAATAAGCGGGTAATCCGCAATATATATTCTAAGGAGAAATTGAAATGGCAGAAAAAGTCAAAATCGGTATAATCGGATGCGGCGGCATCGCAAACGGAAAACACCTCAGAGCAATTGAAAACATTGATTTCCTTGAGCCTGTTGCATTCTGCGATATTATTGAAGAAAGAGCAATCGAAACCGCTAAGAAATACGGCAGCGAAAATGCCAAGGTTTACACCGACTACAAAGAGCTTCTTAAAGACGAAAGCATAGTTGCGGTTCATGTTTGCACCCCCAACAAGTCACACAGCTTCATCACAATCGATGCTCTTGAAGCAGGCAAGCACGTTCTCTGCGAAAAGCCCATGGCTAAAACATATGCAGAGGCAAAGGCTATGTATGAAGCATCGGTAAGAACAGGCAAAGTTCTTTCAATCGGCTATCAGTCACGCTGGAGAGGCGATTCTCTCTACCTTAAGGAATGCTGCGAAAACGGCGAATTCGGCGAAATCTATTATGCAAGAGCTCTTGCTCTCCGCAGAAGAGCTGTTCCCACATGGGGCGTTTTCCTCAACGAAGAAGAGCAGGGCGGCGGCCCCCTCATCGACATCGGCACACACGCTCTTGACCTCACACTCTGGATGATGGATAACTACAAGCCCAAGATGGTTGTAGGCACAAAATATAAGAAGCTCGGCGACCAGAAGAACACTGCAAACGCATGGGGCGACTGGGACCCCGAAAAATACACTGTTGAAGATTCCGCTTTCGGCTTCGTTGTTATGGAAAACGGCGCAACGGTAAGCGTTGAATCAAGCTGGGCAATCAACATTGCAGACCCCTGCGAAGCTTCAACTCTTATTGCAGGCGTTAAGGGCGGCGCAGATATGCTCGGCGACGACCTTCGCATTAACTATGTAAAGAACGGCAGACAGGTTATCGAAACTCCGAACTTCAATGCAGGCGGCGTTGCCTTCTATGACGGCGCAAGCGACAAACCCGAGGAGCTTGAATGCCGCGCATTCTACGATGCAGTGCTCAACGGTGCAGAGCTTCGCACAAGACCCGAGCAGGCTATGGTTGTTACTCAGATTCTTGAAGCAATCTATGAATCAGCCAAAACAGGCAAGCCCGTATATATCAACAACGACTAAGAGGTAATTTCAATGAAAATAGCAGTTCAGGTTTATTCCGTAAGAGAACATATCAGCGACACCGAAACTCTGCTCAAAGCCCTTGAAGAAATCAAAAAAATCGGCTATGACGGCGTAGAGTTTGCGGGATATTTCGGCGCAGATGCCGCAACCATCAAGGCAAAGCTTGACGAAATCGGCCTTGTTGCCGTCGGCGGCCACATCGGCCTTGACGATTTCAAGGGTGACAAGCTTGCCGAAACAATTGAATTCCAGAACGCACTCGGCGTTAAGACAATCGGCGTAGGCGGCGCACCCCACGGCACAATGGAAGAAGCCGAAAACACAGGCAAGGTGCTCGGTGACGCTCAGGCATATGCCATGGAGAAATACGGAATCAAAACCTATTATCACAACCACTGCGAGGAGTTCAAGCCCCTTGAAAACGGGCTTCTTCCCATCGATGTTATCGGCGGACTCTGTCCTCTTGAAATCGATACCTATTGGAGCTTCCACGCAGGCGTTGACAACTACAAATTCATAACCGAAAACAAGGATAAGATTATCCATATTCATCTTAAAGACGGCATCGACGGCAAGCCCAAGGCTCTCGGCGAGGGCAACAACGATATCCCTGCTGTTATCAGAGCGGCAAAGGATATCGGCATGGAGTGGGTTATTGTTGAAAACGATGACCCCGTGCCCACAGGCTTTGAGGATATCACAAGAAGCCTGAAGTATCTTAAAGGCATTATCTAAAGGAGAAAAATCATGAAACTCGGAGTATTCACAACCTTACTTTCAAATCTCTCTCTTGAAGAGTCACTCAAATATTTCAAATCGCTCGGCATTGAAATGGTTGAAATCGGCTGCGGCGGCTACCCCGGCAACGCTCATGCAGACCCCGAAACCCTGCTCAATGATGAAGCAAAGCTTGAGGAATTCAAGGCTCTTATAAAGAAATACGATGTTGAAATCAGCGCACTTTCATGCCACGGAAACCCCGTGCATCCCAACAAGGAAATCGCCGCTGAATTTGATAAGACTATCAGAAACACAATTCTGCTTGCCGAAAAGCTCGGCTTGCATCAGATCAACACCTTCTCGGGCTGCCCCGGCGATTGCGAAACAGCAAAATATCCCAACTGGGTAACCTGCCCCTGGCCCAACGATTTCGGCGAAATCCTTGACTGGCAGTGGAATGAGGTCCTTATTCCCTATTGGAAAAATCTTGTTGAGTTTGCAAAGGCTCACGGTGTCAACAAAATTGCCCTTGAGCTTCACCCCGGCTTCTGTGTTTATAACACAGACTCTCTGCTCCGTCTTCGTGAGGCTGTAGGCCCCGAAATCGGCGCAAACTTTGACCCCAGCCACCTTATCTGGCAGGGCATGGATCCCGTTGCCTGCATCCGCAAGCTCGGCGATGCAATCTTCCACTTCCACGCAAAGGATACAAAAATTGATAAATACAACACCGCTGTTAACGGCGTGCTTGACACCAAGCCCTACGGCGATGAAATCAACCGCTCATGGATTTTCCGTTCAGTCGGCTACGGCAACGATTATTCATATTGGAAAGACATTATATCCAACCTCCGCATGATCGGCTATGACTATGCAATCAGCATTGAGCATGAGGATTCGCTCATGAGCCAGAACGAGGGCCTTTCAAAGGCTGTTTCATTCCTCAAAGAGGTTCTTGTTACCGAATCCACAGGCGAAATGTGGTGGGTTTAAGTTTCGCAAAGCGAAACTTAATGAATTGCACCTGACGGTGCATATGGCAAATCTTTTAATATAAGGAAGCGCATACTATGGTTAACAATAAATTTGGCTTTGCCGTTATCGGCTACGGCGGCATGGGCAACTGGCACGCAAGAAAAATAAAAAACGATATGGGCGAATACGCCGAGCTTGTCGGTGTTTATGACATCAACCCCGACAGAGCTAAAGTTGCCGAAGAAAACGGAATCCATTTCTTCTCTTCAAGAGAAGAGCTGCTCTCGGACGAGCGCATCGACCTTGTAACAATCGCAACCCCCAACGATGTTCACAAGGAAATTGCAATTGACGCAATGCGCCACGGCAAAAACGTTATCAGCGAAAAGCCCGTCACAATCTGTTCCGCAGACCTTGAAGAAATGATTGCCTGCGCAAACGAAACAGGCAAGCTTTTCACCGTTCATCAGAACAGACGCTGGGATGAGGACTATCTCACAATGAAAAAGCTCCTTGACGAGAACACTCTCGGCAGAGTTTTCCGCATCGAATCAAGAGTTCAGGGCTCAAGAGGTGTGCCCGGCGACTGGCGCAATAAGCCCGAGCATGGCGGCGGCATGGTTTATGACTGGGGTATTCACCTGCTTGACCAGGCGCTTATGATGACCATGCCCAGAAAACTTAAATCCGTTTACGCAGAGCTTACAAACGTTACCAACGAAAACTGCGACGACGGCTTCCGCACAACGCTGATTTTTGACGACGGTCTTTCGTTCTATGTTGAAGTTACAACCAGCAATTTCATCGAGCTTCCGCTCTGGTATATGCTCGGCGAAAACGGAACATCGGTCATTACCGATTGGGATTGCAACGGCAAAACCGTTATGGTTTCCGACTGGGAAAACAGAGATGCCGTTCCCATCGTTGCGGGAGCAGGCATAACCAAAACCATGGCTCCCAGAACAGACGACACAATTGAAACATATCCTCTCCCCGTTCAGAAAGCGGATTGGGGTGAATATTATAAAAATATATTTGCCCATCTGAGAGGTGAAGAGAGCGCTCTTATCACCCATGACCAGCAGCGCAGACTCATGCGCCTTGTTGAAGCAATTTTCGAATCGGGAAAAACAAACAAGGTTGTTGAATTTAAAGATGTAATATAACCGATGCTTATCAAAGGAGATTGGCTATGATTAAAATTACTTTTATGGGTGCGGGAAGCACCGTTTTTGCACGAAATGTTCTTGGCGACTGTATGTGTACCCCCGCTCTGCGTGACAGCGTTATCGCTCTTTACGACATTGACGAGGAAAGACTTGAGGACAGCTATATTATCCTCAGCGCAATGAACAAAAACGTTAACGAGGGCAGAGCAAAAATCGAAAAATACTGCGGCGTTGAAAACAGAAAGGAAGCTCTCAGAGGCGCAACCTTTGTTGTTAACGCAATTCAGGTCGGTCTTTATGACCCCTGCACCATCATCGACTTTGAGGTTCCCAAGAAATACGGTCTTCGCCAGACCATCGCCGACACTCTCGGTATCGGCGGCATCATGAGAGGTCTTAGAACAATCCCCGTTCTTCAGGATTTTGCAAACGATATGGAAGAGGTTTGCCCCGACGCATGGTTCCTTAACTACACAAACCCCATGTCAATCCTCTCGGGCTATATGCAGAGATATACCAAGATCAAAACAATCGGTCTTTGCCACTCTGTTCAGAGCTGCACAAGAGACCTCCTCAACAAGCTCGGCATGGAAGACAAGCTTGAGGGCAGAAAAGAGCTTATCGCAGGCATCAACCATATGGGCTGGCTGCTTGAAATTGAAGATAAGGACGGCAACGACCTCTATCCCGAAATCCGCAGAAGAGCTGCCGAAAAGAACGCAACTCAGAAGCATGATGATATGGTCAGATTTGAATACATAAAGAATTTCGGCTATTACTGCACCGAATCCAGCGAGCATAACGCCGAATATAACTGCTTCTATATCAAGTCAAAATATCCTGAGCTTATCGAAAGATACAACATTCCCCTTGACGAATATCCCCGCCGATGTGTTAATCAGATAGCAGGCTGGAAAGCCGAGAAAGAAAGAATTCTCGATAACGGTCAGATTACACACGAGCGTTCGGGTGAATACGCTTCATACATCATGGAGTCCATCGTTACGGGCAATCCCTATAAAATCGGCGGCAACGTTCTCAACACGGGTCTTATCGACAACCTGCCTGCAGACGCCTGCGTTGAAGTTCCCTGCCTTATCGACGGCAAAGGCATCCATCCCTGCCACGTCGGCAAGCTCCCCGTTCAGCTTGCAGCAATGAACATGACCAATATCAATGCCCAGCTTCTCACAATCAATGCGGCTGTTACAAAGAAGCGCGAGGATATCTACATGGCGGCTATGCTTGAACCTCACACCGCAGCCGAGCTTTCCATTGACGATATCAAGGCAATGGTTGACGAGCTTATCGAAGCTCACGGCGAATACATGAAAGATTATAAATAAGGCATAAAAAATCCCCCGTCAAATGACGGGGGATTAATTTTTTAATTATTCAGCTGCAACTGTTGTTTCAGCAGGGTTTGTTCTGTCAAGAGTATATCTGACAGTGTTGCTGTAGCGGAATACTACGGGAACTGTTCCCATATCTGCAAGTGAGCCCTGGCCTGTAACTTCTGTTTCAACGTCGATGTTCTTCTTATACTCGATTGTGTGAACCTCATCGGTCTCAACGTTTGCGATAATGATAATCTGGCAGTCCTTATATGTAAGGGTGGGCTTTGCAACTGTGAGATACTTCTCAGCCTTCTGGAACTCGGCGAGAACATCGTCAACATTGCCCATATCGTATGCCTTCTCGATTGTTGCGGGAAGCGAGGGGGACTTAAGAGTGAGAGTGATTGTTCTCTGGTTTTCGTTATCAACGCAGGTTGCGCTTTCAACATCATCAAGAGTGAGTGCGCTTACATATGTTGCGCCCTTAACGGGAAGGAACTCAACAAGATCTTCGCCGTATTCAACCGATGCACCGTCGTTATGAAGCATATAGCTGTCAAGCGAAGTGATAGCTGCATTGAGATAGTCGTTATCGCTCATGGGAAGGTCATTGCCTTCAGCATCCTTTGCTTTGCCGATGCTCTTATCCTGGCTCATTTCAACCTTTGCCTTAACGCCCTTAAGCTCGTTGACATGAAGATTGAAATACTCAAAAATGGTTGCAGTGTTGGCTACGAGAGCTTCGGGTGAATATGTTGTGTCTGTAACAACCTGGCTCTCCTCGTCAAGAGAAGTTGTTATGTCGGTGGGAAGAGGTGTTTTAACGAAAATTGTTGTTGTGGTTGTTTCTTCTTCCCCTGATGTCGAAGAACAGCCTGCAAAGGCAAAGAGAAGAGAGAAAACAAGAATCATGCTGATTGCTGCCATTATTTTTTTATTCATCAGATAAATCTCCTTTCGCAAGCGGCAATGCCGCTGCATTAAGCAAATTTTAGGATATTAATGAATGTATTATAGCACATTAACGAACAAAATACAGCCAAATTTTACGAAATAAAAATTTTTGTTGAAAGTGAAAAATTTCGGCTGTGTCCGTTTGTGTAAAATGCCTAATTATTATACGTCAAGACCCTTTTCATCATAGAGGAAGAGGGTGTTGAGGCAGATATCAAGGCTTGCTTCGATTGTTTTGAGGTCAAGGTTTTCGTGGGTATCAAGCCTTGTGTGGTAATAACGTGCGGGCGAGGGGTCCATAGCTGCGAAAGAGGTTGCCTTGATGCCGCACTTGCTCTTTGAAACAGCCGCAGCATCCGTTGCACCGAGAGAAACAGTCTTATAAGGAACATCATAGTTTGCGAGCTTTGCACCCTCTTTAAGGAGCTTGCATGCATCGGCATCATTCTTGACAGTGCCTGTCATATCCTTATTATATATAGCCATGAAATCGAAATCGTGAAGAGTGTCGAGAGCAACAAAAACGGTTTCAACGTCGCTGAATTCCTTGCCGTGCTTTTCGCAGAAATTCTTTGAGCCTCTCAGACCGATTTCCTCTGAGCCTGAGCAGAGAACAACAACCTCTGTGTTTTCAAGCTGAATATCATTATCCTGAAGATATTTGAGGATTGCAATTGAAGTGAAGCAGCCTGTGAGGTCATCATTTGCACCCTCAACGATACGCTTTTTATCATAGAAAAGCGATGCAACGAGGAAAAGAACGATGAATGCAAGCAGAATATAGCTGAACACGTCAAGAACGGTTGAGTTGATGAATTCGGGATTTGTTGCGTTCATAAAGATTGTAACAATATTGAAAACAAGCGAAAGAACAATGCCCACTACGCTGCCGCCGATAATGGGAACAACGAGCTTCGGGCCGCCCCAATAGGTGAAACGCCATTCCATCGAGGAGTCTGCATGGCCGCAGAAAATAATTCGGCGCTTAACTTCTCCCGAGGGCTTTCTTATGCCGTAGGTGTTATGTGAAGTTTTTTTCGGAAGAAACGGGTCAAGAGTTTCTTTGTAGAAAAGGAACTCGGTGACAATGAAGAAAAGGCAGATTGCGGTAAGCGCTGCCGCCACAAAAAAGAGAGGTGCGATTGCGAAAAACTGCGCAACGAAGAACAGCGCGCACGAGATTGTCATAAGAACAACCGAAAGGGGAATCCAACCCAAAAATGCCTTGGGATGAACGGTATAAGACTCAATTTTAACCTCGTCACAGCAGGTTTTCAAATCCTCTGCCATATATTCAATGCTTTTTTTCTCCTCTTCGGAGCCTGCGAATCTCGGGCCGATTTCCTTGCAAACCTTTTTAATGCTTCTTGCAGCATAGTTTGTATACATTCGGCGGGTTGACTCATAATTTTTTACGCTTTCGTTTGCTTTCATGAAACAAAAACTCCTTTCCCGATTTTAAATTTTATATAAACAAAACGGTTTTTATTTGACAACCGTAATTTTTAGGTTTAGAATAGTGTGTGCGAATATAATTCCCTTTGGAGGATTTTTATAATGAAAAAAACTTTGACTCTGGTTTTGCTCGGCATTCTCGCCGTTGTGCTTCTCGGCTACGGAATATCTTCCCTTTCAGATGACTCAAACCCTGCCGTGAGCGACGGCAATCCGTCTGAAAACACTGTCGACACAACCTCTCAGCTTGCCGAAACCGTTGCAAACATATATTCAGGCGAAAAAATCGAGGATTACGCTTATGCTTATGCAGGCTTTGAGCCTGTTTATGCAAATGTTGAGATAAGCGATTGGAAAATGCTGCTGGTCAACAGAGATTATATTCTGCCAGAAGATTATGAGGTTGAGCTTGCTCCCTGCATAACCGACGACCCTGACAGCCTCAAACTTGACTGCCGCGTTGCGCCTCACTATAACGAGATGTATCTCGCCGCCCTTGAGGACGGAATTGAGCTGACTCCCGTTTCGGGCTATCGCTCGGTTGAAAGGCAGACAAGAAATTTTGAAAATAAAATTCAGAAGTATATAGATGACGGCTACGGCAAAACCGAAGCCACCCAGATGGCGGCAACGATTATTCTGCCCCCCGGCACAAGCGAGCATAACGCAGGCCTTGCAATGGATATCTGCAGCCTTTATCAGAGCTTTGATGAAACCGAAGAATATGCATGGCTTTGCGAAAACGCTGCGGATTACGGCTTCATTCTGCGTTACCCCGAGGATAAGCAGGATGTAACAAACATCATCTATGAGCCGTGGCACTGGAGATATGTCGGCGTTGAAGCCGCCAAAGCAATGAAAGCAAGCGGTCAGTGCTTTGAAGAATATCTCGGAGTTGCCTGATTAAATCTTGCGCTTATTATCAGGCTCGCCGCCCTCAGCGATATTTTCTCTTTTGAGAACAACCATAACCGTTTTAAACATAATTTTAATATCAAAAGCAATGCTCTGTTTGTCAATGTATTCCTTGTCAAACAGGGCTTTTTCTTCGTCTGTGAGCTTATCTCTGCCGTTAACCTGCGCCCAACCCGTAATTCCGGGACGAACCGAATAAACGCCCAAATCCTTGCGGAGAACTCTTATCTCCTTTTCTTCAGGGATAAGGGGTCTGGGGCCGACAAAGCTCATATCGCCCTTAAGTACATTGAAGAGCTGAGGCAATTCGTCAAGGCTTGTTTTGCGCAGAATTCTGCCGCTCTTGGTTATAACGCTGTCTGCCTCTGTCAAATCCTTGGTTGCGGCAAGCCTTGTGTTATTTTTCATTGTGCGGAACTTATAGATATAGAAAAGCTTGTTATCCTTGCCTACACGGTATTGCTTATAAATAACAGGGTTGCCCGCATCAATTGCGATAACAAAGCCGATTATCAGAAACACCGGTAAAAGCAACAGTATGAGCACAAGGCTCACCGTAAAATCGAATAAGCGTTTCATTTCACACCTCTTTTTGAACCCGACCAGAAAACATAGTCCTCAATCAGAACTGCTCTTGCGGGTGCTCCTTCAAGCCCGTTATAGCATACGGGCGGAGCGAAAAGAAAATATTCGCCGGGCTGAACCTCTGAAAGGTCAAGCCCCTCGAGAATTGCAACGGAATTTTGAAGAAATGCTTTGTGCGGACCGACCTGATTGCCCTTGCAGCCAACGGAGAGCGAATCCGTACCGATGAGAATCAACCCTCTGTCTGCAAGCTCCTGAGCGGAGGAATCCATAAAAAAAGCTCTGCCTCCACCCTTTATAAGCAATCTTTCGCACTTTTTAGGAAAATATCTGTCAACATAGTCACCCGTTATAACTCCGGGCGGCACCTGCAAAACCGTGCAAGGGCCGATAAAAGTTTCAACGGGTAAGTTCTCTACGGTTTCGCCATCCGGCAAAAAATGAAGAGGGGCATCAACATGAGTTGCATTATGAACGCAGGCATGAACAACGGAAAGATTGCATTCGGACTCCATGCCTATTTCGCACACCTGCTCCGATTTCGGCTCAGGGTCGCCGGGATAAACCTCGCCTCCGAAAAACTTTCTTGAAATGTCAATCAGTTTCACAATTTCACACCCGCAATCAAGATTAGTTTGCGTTATCCTTCAAGGATTCCATTTTGAGATATGCATTGATAAAGCCGTCGATATCGCCGTCCATAACAGCGTTGATGTTACCTGCTTCAAAGCCTGTTCGGTGGTCTTTTGCAAGTGTATAGGGCATAAATACATATGAACGTATCTGGCTGCCCCATGCAATTTCTCTCTGCTCGCCCTTGATATCGTCAATCTTGTCAAGATGCTCTCTTTCCTTGATTTCGATAAGCTTTGACTTGAGCATTTTCATTGCAACATCTCTGTTCTGATGCTGGCTTCTTTCAACCTGGCAGGCGCAAACAATGCCTGTGGGAATATGGGTAATACGGACAGCCGAAGATGTTTTGTTAACTTTCTGACCGCCTGCACCGCTTGAACGGTAATAGTCTATTCTCAGATCATCGGGGTTGATTTCAACCTCAACTGTGTCGTCGATTTCAGGCATAACCTCGAGCGATGCAAATGAGGTGTGGCGTCTGCCCGAGGAATCAAACGGCGATACACGGACAAGGCGGTGAACACCCATTTCGCCCTTGAGATAGCCGTAAGCATTTTCGCCCTCAACAAGCAGAACAGCGGATTTAAGACCTGCTTCATCGCCGTCAAGGAAATCAAGCATGCTGATTTTGAAGCCGTGCTTTTCGCCCCAGTGCTGATACATTCTCACGAGCATCTGGTTCCAATCCTGCGCCTCTGTTCCGCCTGCACCTGCGTGGAAGGTGAGAATTGCGTTCTTTGAGTCATATTCTCCCGAAAGCAGAGTGCTCAGGGTCATTGCATCAAGCTTTGAAACAAAGCCGTCAACACCCGCTTTGCATTCGTCGAGCAAATCGAGATCCTCTTCCTCATTTGAAAGCTCAATGAGAACAAGAGTGTCGTTGAATTCATTTTCAAGAGCGTTATAAGCTCCCACCTTATTTTTAAGCTGACTGATTCTCTGCTGAACCTTCTGCGAATTTGCAAGGTCATTCCAGAATCCCTCTTCGGCAGTCTGCGCCTCGAGAGTTTCAATCTCCCTGTTCATATCGTCAAGGCCGAGTGCCTCGCGAAGCTGGGTAAGTTTTTCTTCATATTCGAGAAGCGAAAGTCTTAATTCTTCAAATTGAATCATAAAATTTCTCCTGATGCGTAATATTTCATTTTATATTATAGCGAAAAAAGCCAGGAATGTAAAGAAGATGCAATTATTTTTTAATTAATAATTGAAATTTCTCTAATATTTAGGTAAAATATATGATGTGTTATTATGGAGTAAAGGAGTGACAGCCCGTGAATTATGAAAATCAGACCTGCCCTTACTGCGAAAAACCGCTCAGGGAGGGTGAGGATATCGTTGTTTGCCCCGTGTGTGCAACGCCGCAGCACAGAGATTGCTGGATGGAAAACGGAAGATGCGCAAATGACGACCTCCATGCTTCGGGCTTCGTATGGGAAGAAAGCGCAAAAAAATCCGCACCCCAAGAAGATACGGATACAAAAATCTGCCCCATATGCAAAAGTGAAAATCCGAAAGACGCTCTTCACTGCGGCAACTGCGGAGGGCTTTTCGGCAAACAGGAGGAAGGCTCAAAAAAATGCCGCTTCTGCGGTAAGGAAAACGCAGACGATGCGCTCCATTGCAATCAGTGCGGCGCACCTCTCACGGCAGCTCATCAAGGCGCATTTTATTATCCGCCACACGTTGTCGGCACAGATATTCCCTCCGATGAAAAAATCGGCGAAAACACTGCCGAAGACCTCGCACTTTATGTCAGAGCAAGTGCAGGCCGCTATATTAAGAAGTTCAAAAAATTCGAAAACGGCAAAAAGCTTTCGTTCAACTGGGCGGCGTTCTTTTTCGCACCATACTGGTTCTTTTACAGAAAGCTCTATAAAGCAGGCGCATTTCTGCTTGTTGTTTTTGTAACAGCATCAATGCTTCTCTCAGGCTATTCAAATGTAATATACGAAGCCGCCACGGGATACACAGACGCAATTTACGCTTTTGATGTTGAAAACGCAACCGAAGAAGAGCTTGCGGCATTTGAAAATGAAGCGTTGCGCATGATGGACGAATTTTACGCAAAGGTAAAAAAACCGATGCTCATTACTGCTGCGGTGACAGCGGTTCTGCGCCTTATCTGCGCTCTCGCCGCCGATAAGCTTTATTACAAAAAAATTCTTTCGAATTTAAAAATCATAAAAGAAGAAATCCGGGATATTCCCCTGCAGAAAATGACCATAGCAAGCAAAGGCGGGCTTTCTGCCCTCGCTTTCACGGCAAGCCTTTTGGGAGAAAACATCCTCATCAGCGTTCTGGTCTACGCTGCAGACATGATAAAAAATATAATTTGATTTGGAGGAACAATCATGAAAGTCAGAAAAGCCATAATTCCCGCAGCAGGTCTCGGCACAAGAGTTCTCCCTGCTTCAAAATCAGTCCCCAAGGAGATGCTCAACATAGTTGACAAGCCTGCTATTCAGTATATTGTTGAAGAAGCGGTTGCAGCGGGCATTGAAGATATCCTTATCATTACAAACAGAGGCAAGGGCGCAATTGAGGACCATTTTGACCATTCCTTTGAGCTTGAAGCCGGTCTTAAGGGCGTTCCCTCAAAAGAAAAGCTCTATGAGGACGTTAAAGCGGTTGCAAACCTTGCCAACATATATTTTATCCGTCAGAAGGAAACAAAGGGGCTTGCCCATGCGCTTCTCTGCGGCAAATCATTCGTAGGCGACGAACCCTTTGCTGTTCTCTACGGTGATGACGTTATCGTTTCGGATGACCCCGTTACGGCTCAGCTTGCCCGTTGCTACGAAAAATACGGCAAGGGCGTTGTCGGCGTTAAGGAAGTTCCCGAAGAGCTCATCAGACTTTACTGCACACTTGATGTTTCACCCATTGAGGGCGAAACAAGAGCAATGAACTGCAGCAAGATAATTGAAAAACCCACCCCCGACCAGATTCTTTCACTCTTTGCTATTCTCGGCAGAATCGTTATGCCGCCCGAAACCTTTGAGCTGATTGAAAAAGGTCTTGCCGCAACTCCCGAGGGCAAGGAATTCTATCTTACAGATGTTTTCACCGAGCTCGGTCAGGCAGGCAAGCTTATTGCTTATGATTTTGACGGCAAGCGTTACGACATGGGCAACAAGCTCGGCATTATGAAAGCAAACTGCGAGGTTGCTCTCAACCACGATGAAATCGGCGAGGATTTCAAGGCTTATCTTAAAGAGCTTGTTAAAACATTCTGATAATTTTAAAGGAGCTGTTTTCACAGCTCCTTTTTATATGACTGATGAGAAAGAAAAAGCCGAGGCCATTTAAGCCTCGGATTTTTCTCGTATAAAACGGGGGGGACAAAAGATGGTAGTGGTTAAATTAATTATTTCTCCGCCTGCTTGGAATATTTGAGAGTATAAACAATTCTCATAAGCCAGGCTTCAACGGGGTTGATTGCCTTTTCCTTGCCGAAAACCTTTGCGGTGAGCAGGGTAAGGCTGCTTTTGCTCATAATCATGTCAACCGCCTGTGCATCGCCCTCATTGGAGCCGCAGCAGAGAGCGCCCTTATCCTTGATAAGCACAGCGTTCTTGCCCTTTATTGCTTTAGCGCATTTTTCAAGCGAAGCGCACTTAACAGTGGGGCCGCATATCTGAGCAAAGTCATCAAGCAGAGGCTTCATAGTTTTGCCGAGCCTTGAAACGGCTGCAACCTCGCTTGAAGTGTTATGTATAATATTGTTGAACGACGGACAGGCAAGATAAATATCTCTGTGAGCTTTTGCAATCTCTTCAAGAGCACCGATGCCTGCACTGCCGTTAAGACTCATTGAAATTTCGGAGCCGTCTTCCTTATTGATGAAAACGATTTCTCCGCTTTCCCGATTGCACTTGCTATTATACAGCAAAGAATTATCAATTTCAACAGTTTTTTTAGATTTTGTAAGCTTATCAGCCATTTCAGTACAAAAATCAACAAGATTGTCCGATTTTAAACCGAGCTTTTCTTTTGCTGATGAAAGAATATAATCTGCGCAAACCTTTTCAAGCGAATTTGCAACCTGGAAAGCCTCTTCGCTGTCCTTGCCGAAGCAAAGAGCACCGTGATGAGCCATAATGACAGCCTTTGAGGGGCTGAGGTGAAGAGCCTTTGTTACACCCTTTCTGAGCTTCTTTGTGCCGGGGAGACCGTAGCCGCCGAGATGGATAACGTTGCCGATAAGGCTTGCAGCCTCGCCTGCCACCTTCTCAATTCCGTTTGAAAGCGCACTGATTGCGGAAGCAACCTTCTGATGGGTGTGGATAACAAAGCCTGCGTCGGGATAAGCTTTATAAACTTCTGCATGGATTCCTTTTTCCGATGAAGGCTTAACATCGCCGCCCCATTCAAGGGTTTCGATTGCAACCTCAACAATATCATCGGGGGTAAGGCCGATATAGGGCTTGCCGCTGGGAGTGATAACGAAAGTTTTATCGTCAACACGGCAGCTTACGTTGCCCCATGTTCTTGCGATAAGACCTGTTTCAACAAGTCTTTCGCCTGCTTCTATAACAAGCTTTTTAGCAGTTAAAACGTCCATGATACCATTCCTTTCGGATTTATATAACAGCAGGGCGGGATGCTTTCATCCCGCCGCTATGGTTTTAATTATTTTTCGGATAATTGACGAGAAATACCACTCGGCGCATTTACCACAATTATTTTTCGAGGCAAACGATATTCTCGAATACTCTGTCAAATCTTGCAACTGCATCGTCAATCATTTCTTCGGTGTATGCTGCACTTGTGTAAAGACGGCTGCCTGCGAGAGTTACAAGACCCTCTGCCATGTAAGCGGCACCCATGTGGGTCATTTCCTTCTTACGTGCAGATGTTGCGCTGAGAACGCCGGGGATACCCCAAGGCTTCTTCCAGTTGATTGAGAAGTTAAGAGTACCTACTGTTTCAAGATGGCAGATTGAACCCTGGTTGAATGCAACGAAGGGAAGGTTACGCTTCTTGATGATTTCCTGAAGACCTGCTGTGAGTCTGTCACCCATAAGAGCTGCCTTATAGCAAGCGTCTGCCTTTTCCATTTCCTCAAGCATTGTGTAACCTGCGATACAGCTGAGGGGGTTAGCTGACATTGTGCCGCCGCAGAATGCCTTCTTGATCTTCTTGCCTGTGTCGTCAAGGCCTGCGCCGAGATACTTCATGTATTCTTTCTTACCGCCGAGGCCGCCTGCGCCGGGATATCCGCCTGCCATAACCTTACCGAATACGGTGAGGTCGGGTGAACAGCCGAAGTAGCCCTGAGCACCGCTCATGCTTACGCGGAATGCTGTAACAACTTCATCAAAGATGAGGAGTGCGCCGTACTTGCGGCAAAGCTGCTCAACGCCCTTGCAGAAGTTCTTGTCAACGGGTCTTGTACCGCTTTCGGGACCAACGGGCTCAAGCATAACAGCTGCTGTGCCGCCCTTGAGTCTGTTTGCCTTGAGCTTTCTTTCAAGGTCATTGAGGTCGCCGGGGAAGAATTCTTCTGTATCTCTGAAGCAGAACAGGGGAACACCTGTTGCCTGAGTGAACTTTGAGCCGGGAACACGGATGCCGTAGCCGAGCTGATCTGACCAGCCGTGGTATGCGCCGCCCATCTTAAGAATCTTCTTCTTGCCTGTTGCAAGACGGGCAACACGGATAGCTGTCATACAAGCTTCTGTGCCTGAACCGAGCATACGGAACATATCAACATTGGGGATAAGCTCGGAAATCTTCTTGCCGAGTTTATACTCATATTCGTGGAAAAGACCTGTTGAGGGTCCGCAGGTATTGAGAAGCTCAATAACCTTTTCACGAACTGCGGGAGGATTGCTGCCCAGAACTGTGGGGCCGCCTGCCTGAAGGAAGTCATAGTATTTGTTGCCGTCGATATCATAAAGATATGCGCCCTCTGCCTTTGTGAAAACAAGGGGGAACGGATAGTTGAAAGCAAGATTATGCTGAACGCCGCCGGGGATAATCTGCTTTGCTTCTTCAATCATAACCTTTGACTTTGCGCACTTCTTGTCAAAGTAGTTTTCTTCATAAGCCTTAAGAGCTTCGGGGCTGATTGAATAGATAGGCTTTTTGATGAGCTCATCAAGCTGCTTCTGCACAGCTTTCGCATCGGGGTAATTGATAATACCGTGGTTTGACATTTCTAAAATCCTCCCTTAGAAAATATTTACACTTAAATTATATCATAACAAAAATATTTAATCAAGATACATAATACCTCTAAATCAGGCATATTTGTAACATTGTACGGCAAAAATTACTCCAGACCGAGTTTCTTTGCCATTTCGGCTGTCTTAAGCTCAAGGAGCTTTGAAACGCCCTTTTCCTGCATGGTTACGCCGTAGAGCATATCCGCCTCATCCATTGTTCCTCGTCTGTGAGTGATAAGAATGAACTGGGTGCTGCCCGTCATTTCTCTTACATAAGAGGCGTAACGGCTGACGTTAACATCGTCAAGCGCAGCTTCAACCTCGTCGAAGATGCAGAACGGAGCGGGAGTAACCTTAAGAATAGCAAAAAGAAGCGCAATAGCCGCAAGACCCTTTTCACCGCCCGAAAGCAGGTCGATATTCTGAACGTTCTTGCCGGGGGGCTGGACTCTGATATTGATGGCGCATTCAAGAACATCCTGCGGGTCTTCAAGCACAAGCTCGGCTTTACCTCCGTCAAACAAATCCTTGAAGGTTTCGCCGAAGTGGTTGTTGATGCGTCTGAACTGCTCTCTGAAGCGCTCCGCCATTTTGCCCGTAAGCTCTTCAATAAGCTTTATAAGCTCTTCCCTCGCCTTTTCGATGTCACCAATCTGAGTGCTCATATATTCATAGCGCTCGGATACTTCTTTATATTCCTCAACAGCACCGACATTTACGCTGCCGAGTGCTCTGATTTTATTTTTGATTTCCTGCAAGGTACGCTGAGCCTTGGGAATATCGTCAAGCACGATATTCATTTCGGCTGCCTCACGCAGCGAAAGCTGATATTCGTCATAGAGCTTGTTCTGAGCGGTTTCAAGCTCTCTCTGCATTGCATCCCTGCGCTCTTCAAGCCTTGCAAGCTCGCCGCCGAGCTTTTCACGCTCGGAGGTCATTTCACGCTCTTTTGCACGCAATGAAGTGCTTCTTGCTTCGCCCTGCGTTCTCTTTTCCGTAAGCTCATCAATCTTTTCACGGGTCTTTACGGAATTTTCACGCAGAGAAGCCGCCTGAGCCTCAAGCTCGGCAATGCCTGCAAGAATATTTTCATTCTGCTGTTTGATTTCTGCAATTTCTTCATTCAGCTTATCCGCACGGCGGCTGAAGCTTTCTTTTCTTTCCATGCAGCTTGCAACCGTTTCGTTATTTGCCTCAATATCCTTGCGAAGCTCAACAATTTCAAGGTTGAGCGCATTCTGAATTTCGGTTGACTGCTCACGGAGCTTATCAAGAGATTCACGCTCCGAATTAAGCTCGTCAAGCTCTGCATTGAGCTTTTCGCTCTCAGCGGTAACGGCAGCAATTTCTTCATCTGCCTTCTTTTCAGCCATTTCGGACTCGGCAATCCTTGCCTTTGCTCTCTCTTTTTCCGCTTCAAGCTCATCAATATGACCCTTTGCAGCGGAATATCTGTCCTTGATAAGGTTGAGTGCGCTTTCGGCACGGATTATATCCTCCTGCGCCTTGATAAGCTCGGCTTCGCTTGCATCAAGCTCTGCCTGAACAAGTGCAAGCTCCTCCGAATATGTTTTGAACACATCCTGCCTCTCCGAAAGCTGATTTTCAAGAGCGGCAACCTTTTCCTTAAGGCTTTCGATTTCGGTTGTTCTGCTCAGGAAGCCCGAGCCAGAGCCTCTTGAGCCGCCTGTCATTGAGCCGCCTGCGTTGAGCACCTGACCGTCAAGGGTAACAATCTTGAATCTGTATGAATACTTCTTCGCCATTGCAATACCGTTATCGATATTATCAACAACGGCTGTTCTGCCGAGAAGCGAGCCGATGATTTCGGCATATTTATTGTTGAATTCCAGCAGCTTATCCGCCATATCCACAAAGCCTTCGCAGCCTTCAAGTCCCTTTTCTGTGAAAGGTCTTGATTTAACCGAGGTAAGCGGCAGGAAGGTTGCTCGGCCTGCCCTGTTTTCCTTAAGGAAATTGATGGCAAGCTTTGCTGTGTTTTCGTTATCGGTAACGATATTCTGAATTGCCGCACCGAGAGCCGTTTCAATCGCAACGGCATATTCTGCGGGGGCTGTTATAAGCTGAGAAAGAGTGCCGTGAATTCCTCTCAGCGCGCCTCTTTTCGCTTCTTTTATGACCTTCTGAACACTGCCTGCATAGCCGTCAAGGTTCTTTTCAAGGTCATCGAGCATTTTTATTCTTGCATTCTTCTGATAGATGTCAAGATTTATGTTGTCAAGCTCTTTGCGGAGTCTTTCAACCTTTTCGGCTCTTGTGCCGATAATCATTCTGTAGCCTTCAAGCGAATTTTCATGCTCGGCGGCAACGGCGTTAAGGCGGTCAAGCTCAAGCTGAGCGGCTGCCTTTTCTTTTTCAAGGGAGGTTATGACTCCGCCCCTTGTTTCGATAACTTCATCTATGTTCTGAATTCGTGCATTCAGCTCGCGGCGTGCGGATTCGGCGGTTGATTTTTCAACACGCATATCAGCAAGCCTGAGAGCTGCTGCAGTTATTTTATCGTTTATTTCCTTGGCTTTTTCGCTGTTTTCGCTGTTCTGACCGAGCAATTCGCCAAGCTTTTTGATTTCCGCTTCAAGAGCCTCTTTTTTCTCGGCAACAACAGCCTCTTTTTCTGCCGTATCCTGCTGAGCCTGCTCAATCTGGGCGTCAATCTCCGCCTTGGAGCTTTCGCTGTCGCCCATATCGTTGACAATTCGCTCAATGGTCTGCTCATTATGCTCAATCGTATTTTTCTCAACGGCAATTTTACCGTCAATAACAGCGGCTTCCTCCTCGCTGTCCGAAATACTTTGGCGCAGACGCTCAATTTCAAGGGTCATTGCCTGACCCTCGCTGATTGCCTGCTCAATCTGAGCGATGATATCGACAAGCTCGTTTTCCGTCTGCTCATACTGCGAAGCGGCAACTGAGAGCTTATGCTCCTGCTCACGCAGACCGTTTTTGGATTTTTCTATTGTGTGAAGCCACAAGCCGATTTCAAGAGTTTTCTTTTCATCGGCAAGTGCAAGGAATTTCATTGCTTTTTCGCTCTGAATTTTAAGGGGGCCTATTCTGCCCTCAAGCTCCGCAAGGATATCACGGAGTCTGACAAGGTTTTCCTCCGCCTGGTCAAGCCTGCGGTTGGCATCGGCTCTTCTGTAACGGAAATGCGAAATTCCCGCCGCCTCTTCAAGCATATCTCTTCGCTGAGTTGAGCGCGCGGAAACAAGGTCGGCAATTCTGCCCTGACCGACCATTGAATAGCCGTCTCTGCCGAGGCCCGTATCCATGAAAAGCTCATGGATATCTCTCAGGCGGCATACCTCGCCGTTGATTTTATATTCGCTCTCGCCCGAGCGGTAATAACGGCGTGTAACGGCAACGTCGTCCTTATCGTTATTCAGACCCCTGTCCGTATTATCAAGGCGCAGAGTAACCTCGGCATAGCCCAGAGCCTTTCTCTGGCTTGTGCCGCCGAAAATAACATCCTCCATCTTTGCGCCTCGGAGGGTTTTGGTTGACTGCTCACCCAATACCCAGCGCACGGCATCGGAAATATTACTCTTTCCCGAGCCGTTGGGGCCGACAACCGCGGTTATGCCTTTCCCGAATTCAAGAACCGTCTTATCGGGGAAGGATTTGAAGCCCTGCATTTCAAGCGATTTTAATATCATCTGAATACCTAACCTTTATGTATTTCAACCTCGTATTTTGACAGACCTTCAATGCCTTTCACGGCACATTCATATCCCTTTTCACGAAGTTTTATAAGATTTTCTTTCTTCTGCCCTGTCATTTTTGAAATTTCTTTTGAAGAAACTCCAAGTATATATTTGCCTTTACCGTGTTTTTCAAGCCCGGAAAGCGCACGGTTATAATAAATTCTGCCCTCGCAAAGCTCACGCAGCGCAGGGTGATAAGCTCCGCCTGCATAGCTCTCTTCAACTCCGCCGCCTGAGTGCAGACCGACTCTGATAACCTTTATGCCCGCATCCTCAAACATCGGGATAAGCCTTGCGCACAAATCCGCCGTTTCAGGTATGCCCTTGGGAATGAATTCGCCGCTTTGCATAAGCTCATAAAGCTTTGTTCCTTTTATGACAACCGTGGGATAAATCCTGACCGTTTCGGGAGCAAGAGCAACGATTTTTTCGGCTGTTTCAATGCTGTCCGCATCCTCGGAGCCGTAAAGACCCGTCATCATCTGCAGACCAAGCTCAAAGCCGTATTCTTTCAGCAATTTGCAGGCATCCTCAACCTGCTTTGCGGTGTGTCCTCTTTCGTTAAGCTGAAGCACCCTGTCATCAAGGCTCTGCGCACCGAGCTCAACGGCGGTTACGCCGTATTTTTTCAGAATTTCGCAGATTTCTCTGCTTATTCCGTCGGGTCTTGTGGAAATTCTTATGCCCTTGAATATTCCTTTCTGAACATATGTATACGCCGCTTCAAGAAGCGAAAGCATATAATCATGCTCAACCATTGTGAAGCTGCCGCCGAAAAAGGCGATTTCTCCGCCCGCCGCCTGACTTTCGGAAAGGCTTGCGATTGCGGTCTGCGCCGCTTCATGCACGTCGGCAGCGGTTATATCCTTTTGGCTTCCCGAAATGCTCCGCTGATTGCAGAAAGAGCACATATGCGGGCAGCCCTTATGCACAACAAAAAGTGCAACATTTATATGCTTCATTTTATTCCCATAAGCGCAAGGGCTTCCTTTGCCGCCTGCTGCTCTGCAAGCTTTTTGCTCTTGCCCGTGCCCTTGCCTATCACGTTGCTGTTGAGATGAACCTCAACGGTGAAAACCTTTGCATGGTCGGGGCCGCTGGAATCGGTGAGCACATATTCAACATGCTCCTCTCGGTTGCGCTGAACAACCTCCTGCAGAATGGTTTTATAATCCTTTGCCTGCTCAAGACCGTCATGGCGGGGGATGAATCTCAGAACAATTTTTGCCGCCTCGTCAAGTCCGCCGTCAAGAAACACCGCCGCAAGCACCGCTTCAAAAGCATCGGCAAGAATTGAGGGTCTTTCGCTGCCGCCCATTCTTATTTCACCCTTGCCGAGAAGCAGGGCAGGGCCGATTTCAAGCTCCTTTGCAAAGGTGCAAAGCGCTTTTTCGCAAACCTTTGCCGCCCTGTGCTTCGTAAGCTCGCCTTCGGGGTAATCAAAATTTTCATAAAAATACTTTGCGGAAACAAAGCCGAGAATGGAATCCCCGAGGAATTCCAGCCTTTCGTTACAAACCGTGCCGTCACCCTTCTCGTTTGCATAGGAAGAATGGGTGAGAGCGGTTTTCAGCAAAGAAATATCCTTGAACTCATAGCCCAGATTTTTTTGAAGCTGTGCTAAACTGTCGCTCATGTCAATATCCCCTCATTCAATCATTTCGGCAACATCCGAAACGGTCATGTCAAGGCTCAGCTCTCCGCTGAATTCAACGTCGAATTCGCCTTCAAGAAACTGTGCAAGCTCCTCAATCTCCGTTTCATCGCCTACAAGCTCGCCTAAAACGGTATCTTCGTTTATGGCGTCTTCATCATATCCGAGTTCTTCACAAATCAATGAAATCACTTTTTCAAGCATTAAAAACATTCCTCCGTTGGTTTTGGAACCGTTTATTAATTATTGTCATCAATATTTAATTGATTTTTAAGCTGTTTCAAGCCTCGCTCGGCAAGTGCTTCGTATCGGAGCTTTTTATCTCTGATTTTTTCACCGAGGGGCGGTAACAAACCGAATGATGCACCCATCGGCTGAAAATTCTTAACACTGCCGTCGCTGATATAGCGGGCAAGAGCTCCCGTCACGGTAAGCTCAGAGGGAAGAAATGCTTCCCTGCCCAGAACTCTGTTGGCGGCGTTGATGCCCGCCAGTATTCCCGAAGCGGCGGACTCCATATAGCCCTCAACTCCGGTTATCTGGCCTGCAAAATACAGGCCCTCTTTTTCTTTGAATCCGAAATCGCTGCCGAGCAATCGGGGCGAATCGATAAATGTGTTGCGGTGCATAACGCCGTAGCGCACAAACTCCGCATTGGCAAGAGCGGGAATCATTGAAAAAACCCTTTTCTGCTCGCCGAATTTAAGATTTGTCTGAAAACCCACAAGGTTATACATCGTACCCGCTGTATTTTCCTTGCGAAGCTGAAGATTTGCCCACGGTCTGTGACCCGTTCTGGGGTTTGTAAGACCCGAAGGCTTCATCGGGCCGAAACGGATGGTGTCGTGCCCTCTTGACGCCATAACCTCAATGGGCATACAGCCCTCATAAACGCCCTTGCGCTTATCAAACTCATGGGTAGGCGCACACTCCGCATTTATAAGTGCTTCATAAAACGCCTCGTATTCCTCTTTGTTCATGGGGCAGTTGATATAATCATCAGGCTCGCCCCTGTCATAACGGGACTGCATGAAGGCGTTTTCAAGGTCGATGCTTTCAGCGGTTACGATGGGTGCCGCCGCATCAAAAAAGCTGAGGCTTCCGCCGCAAAGCTCCTTTATTTTATCGGAAAGTGCGGCTGAGGCAAGAGGCCCTGCGGCGATAACGGCAACGCCGTCGGGAATCTCGGTTACCTCTTCTCTGATAAGTGTTATTTCTTTTCGTGAAAGAATTTTTTCTGTTACGAGGGCGGAAAATTTATCTCTGTCAACCGCCAGTGCGCCGCCTGCGGGGACTGCCGTTGCCTTTGCGCATTCAACGCAGAGAGAGCCCATAAGCTCCATTTCCGCTTTCAGCATGCCTGCCGCACAGCCGAGGCGCATTGCTTTGAACGAATTTGAGCAGACAAGCTCTGCAAGCCCTTCGCTTGAATGGGCGGGGGAAAACTTAACAGGCTTCATTTCATAAAGCTCAACCTCAATTCCCCTGTTTGCAAGCTGCCACGCCGCTTCAACACCGGCAAAACCGCCGCCGATTACTTTTACTTTATTCATTGCTCTTTTTCTTTCCGGGAGCGGACTTTTCATAGCCGCAGCCCTCTGTCATGCAAACAAGCTTACCCGTCTTTTTCCTGAACAGTGCCTTGCCGCAATCCGGGCAATTCTCGCCTGCGGGGGGATCCCAGCTCATGAAGTTGCACTTGGGCCAGCTGCCGCAGCCGAAGAACACATGGCCCTTCTTTGACTTTCTCTCGATTATCTCGCCGCCGCAAACAGGGCATCTTGCGCCCGTGTTAACGATAAGAGGCTTTGCGTTTTTGCATTCGGGATAACCGGGGCAGGCAAGGAATCTGCCGTATCTGCCCGTTTTTATAACCATCATTCTGCCGCACTTGTCGCAGGGGATATCGGTGGTATCCTCTTCAAGCTGGATTTTAACGTTTTTCATCTCAACCTTTGCCTTGTCGAGAGTTTTCTCGAAGTCGCTGTAGAATTCGTCAAGCATTCTGACGTAATCCTCTTCGCCGCAGCCTACACGGTCAAGATTTGTTTCCATCTGAGCGGTGAACTTTGTGTTTACTATCTTGGGGAATTTATCCTTGAGAAGACCTGTTGTTGCGCAGCCGAGCTCGGTGGGAGCAAGCTGCTTTGCCTTTCTCTGAACATAGCCCCTCTTGATGATTGTTGAAAGAATGGTTGCGTATGTGCTGGGTCTGCCGACGCCGTTTTCTTCAAGCTCCTTGATAAGAGAAGCTTCTGTGTAACGTGCGGGAGGCTGAGTGAAATGCTGGTTTGAGTTAAGCTCACGCAGCTTGAGAGCCTCGCCCGCCTTGATTTCAGGGAGAATTCCCTTTTCGGCATCCTCTTCGGGCAGCTCATAGAGCTTTGTGAAGCCGTCAAACTTAACGGAATAGCCAGCTGCGGTGAATATGCAGAATTCCTTTTCGTTATTTTCTTTTGAGGCAATAATCTCCGCCTTAACGGTGTTCTGAACACAGCTTGCCATAAGGCTTGCCATGAAACGCTTCCAGATAAGCGTATAGAGCTTATACTGATCGCTCGAAAGGCTTGATTTCATCTGCTCGGGAGTGAGTGACGGAATTGAAGGTCTGATAGCTTCGTGGCCGTCCTGAGCATTGGCTCTTGATTTATAATATACGGGCTTTTCGGGAATATATTCACTGCCGAAGGTTTTTGTTATATATTCCGAAGCAGCCGCTCTTGCCTCCTCCGAAATACGGAGCGAGTCAGTTCTCATATAGGTGATAAGACCCGTCATGCCCATGCCCTGAACATTAACGCCTTCATAAAGCTCCTGAGCGGCTCTCATTGTTCTTTCCGCCTGGAAGCCGAGCTTTCTCGAAGCCTCCTGCTGAAGAGTTGATGTTATGAACGGAGGAGCGGGGTTCTTTTTTCTTGTTCCTTTTTTAACGGATTTAACTTCGTAATCCGCACCGTCGAGCCTTGCAAGATAAGACTTTGCCTGCTCTTCGTTTGTGATTTTGATTTTGCCGTTTTCATCGGAATAAAGGGCAGCGGTGAGAACTCTTCTCTGAGCCGTTGCAAGCTTTGCATCGATAATCCAATATTCCTCGGGATTGAAAGCGTTGATTTCTTCCTCACGGTCAACAATAAGCCTTACCGCAACGCTCTGAACACGGCCTGCAGAAAGACCTCTTCTGATTTTCTGCGAAACAAAGGGGCTGAGTCTGTAGCCCACAAGGCGGTCAAGCACACGCCTTGCCTGCTGAGCATTTACAAGGTCGATATTGACTTTCTTGGGGTTCGCCATTCCGTTGGCAACGCCCGTTTTTGTGATTTCATTAAAGGTGACACGGTTTTCCTTGTTCAGATCAAGGCCGAGCACCGTTGCAAGATGCCATGAAATCGCTTCTCCCTCGCGGTCGGGGTCGGCTGCAAGATAAACGGCTTCGCTGTTTTCAACTTTATCCTTAAGCTCTTTAACGAGCTTTTCTTTTCCTTTGATAAGCGCATATTTGGGCGCAAAATCGTTTTTGACATCAACGCTGAGCTTTGCTGCGGGCAAATCTCTGATATGTCCTTTGGAAGCTACAACATCATAGTCCTTGCCAAGATACTTTTTGATTGTATTCGCCTTTGCGGGGGACTCAACTATAATAAGTTTTGACATTGATTTTTCTCCTGTTTATTTTAAAATGTAATTTTTACCGTCGGACTGCTCAATGCAATCCGCTATCTCAAGCTCCATGAGTGCGGATATCACCCTTGAGGGCGAAAGTCCGCTCAGAGCGCAGATTTCATCGGAATGGAGAGCACCCTCTCCGAAAAGATTATAGACCGCCTGTGCATCGGGGTCAAGACCTGCGGGGCATTCTTTTTTGATAATTACGGGTTTTTTAATCTCGGCGGGCTCTTCAAGGCTCACATTAACGGGAGTTTTGTCGATTAAATCAAGATTGAGCCTGTCGGGATACATTACCGCATACGGAGCAAGAATATCCACAGCGCAGGTTGCCGCCTTTGCACCGTCACGGATAAGATTGTTTGCACCCGAATATGCGCTTGTGAGCACACTGCCGGGAATTGCAAAAACCTCTCTGCCCTGCTCTGACGCACACCTTGCAGTTATCAGCGAGCCGCTTTTTCCGCCCGCTTCAACAACAAGAACGCCGTGGCTCATGCCCGAAATTATTCTGTTACGCTGGGGGAATGTTGCCCTTGATGCGGGAGTAAAGGGTGGGTATTCGGTTATCACCGCACCGCTTCTGCTGATATTGCGGCGCATTGCTTCGTTATCCATAAGATAGTTTGTGCCGAAACCGCAGCCCATAACACAAACCGTTTTTCCGTCTGCGTCGAGAGTTCCTTCATGCGCTGCGCTGTCAATTCCCATTGCTCCGCCGCTGACAACAACCGCACCGGCCGTTGCAAGATCAGCGCAGATTTTTCGGGATATCGCAACGCTCTCATAGCAAGGCTTACGTGTTCCGACAACGCCTATCATAACCTTGCCCCTCACGCAGCTTATATCGCCGTCAACATAAAGAACAAGGGGCTTATCGGGAATTTTGCGAAGCCCTGCGGGGTAAAGAATATTATCGGGCGTTATTATCTGCCAGCCGTTTTTTTGGCAAACGGCAATAACATTTTCAGCATCGGAAAGCTTTGCTGTTCCGAGCTTTTCAATCTGTTTTTGCGTAAAAACTCCGGCTATTCTGCGTTGATTCTCGCTCGCTTCATAAAGCTCACGGGGATCGGGAAATGCGGAAAGTATTTCATCAACCCGTGCCGCCGCACCGAGCGTCAGCGAAAGCCATATCCAATATTTTTTACCGTCACTCATCTTTTCAGCTCCCATGCAAGGATTGCCGCCGCCGCAGAAGCGTTAAAGGACTCCGCTCTGCCTTTCATAGGGATAACAACCTGCTTTTTGCACGCATCGATAACCTGCTGTGAAAGCCCCGAGCCTTCGTTGCCGACACAGCAGACAACGCCGCCCTCCATTGAAACCGTGCGGATATCCTCCGCCGTGCTTCTGGGCGTTGAAGCAAGGGTAAGAAAGCCTTTCTCATTCGCATTAAGAATAAATTCTTCAAGATTATCGGTTGAAATAACATTCATTCTCAGCGATGAACCCATAGCCGCTCTGAGAGCCTTGGGATTAAAGATATCACAGCCACCGCTTACTATCAGCCCGTCAAGGCCGATTGCCTCCGCACTTCTGCAGATTGCGCCGAGATTTGACGGATCCTGAAGATTTTCAAGGGCAAGATATTTTCCGCATGGGTTAAGGCTCACTTTTTCCTGCCGGTTTTTCATTGAGCAGATGCAGAAAACGCCCTGCGAATTCTCCGTGCCCGAAAGCTTCTGCGAAACCTCTGCGCTTATTTCATAGCATATGCCGCTTTTTGCAATAATGTCCTCAACATAATCGGCATATTTCCAGAGTGCCTTTGCGGTAAAAAACGCCTGTTTTATTTCAATGCCCGTCTGAACGGCATCGAAACAAAGCCGTGCGCCTTCGAGAAAAAATTCCCCTGCCTCTTTTCGGAGCGAAGCACTTTCTCCAAGACGAACGGCATATTTGATTTTATCATTTGTTCTTGCGGTTATCTTTTCCATAATATTCTCACTATATTGTTTAAATATTTGATACCTTTATATAGATAAAGAAACAATCAGAGATGTAACAAGTGCTACATCTCTGATGAATAAAAGCTATAATTAGTTGAGAGCTGCCTTTGCCTTTTCGGTAAGAGCAGTGAAAGCTGCGGGGTCTGAAACAGCGATTTCAGCGAGCATCTTTCTGTTAAGGCTGATTTCAGCCTTCTTGAGGCCGTTGATGAATGTTGAGTAGTTCATGCCGTTTGCCTGGCAAGCAGCTGAAATACGGGTGATCCAAAGACGGCGGAAATCTCTCTTCTTCTGCTTTCTGCCGATATATGCATAGTTGCCGCTCTTCATAACAGCCTGCTTAGCTGTCTTGAAAAGTGTGCTCTTTGAGCCGTAGTAGCCCTTTGCGAGCTTGAGTACCTTATTTCTTCTCTTACGAGTCATTATAGCGCCTTTAATACGTGCCATTTTAAATATCCTCCGTTAATCTTATCTGTGATAGGTTGTTTACAAAGTTCCGAATTATTTATAAGGAACAAGACGCTTGATCTGCTTGCAGTTTGTAACGTCAGCTACAGCGGTCTTGCGAAGATTTCTCTTGCGCTTTGTGCTCTTCTTGTTGAGAATGTGTGATTTGTAAGCATGGGCACGCATGGGCTTGCCGTTCTTTGAAAGCTTGAAGCGCTTCTTTGCGCCACTGTGAGTCTTGATTTTAGGCATTGGTATTTCCTCCTTAAGAAATTAAAACATTTTTTACTTTGAGCTTTTCGGAGCCAGGAACATCAGCATCTGTCTGCCCTCAAGCTTTGCGGGCTTTTCGACACTTGCGCAATCTGCCATGGCCTCCGCGCAGCGCTTCATAATTGTTTGACCAAGCTCGGGATGAGCCATTTCACGGCCTCTGAAGCGGATGGAAACCTTAACCTTATTGCCTGAAGCAATAAACTTGCGTGCATGGTTGATTTTTGTATCAAAATCATGCGTATCGATGTTGAGAGAAAGCCTGATTTCCTTGATTTCGATGGTTTTCTGATTCTTCTTTGCTTCTTTCTCTCTCTTTGCCTTTTCAAATCGGAATTTGCCGTAATCCATTATTTTACATACGGGCGGCTTTGCCATGGGAGCAATCTTAACGAGGTCAAGATTTCTGCTTTCGGCAATTTTGAGAGCTTCTGCTGCGGACATGATGCCGAGCTGCTCACCGTCATCGGAAACAACTCTTATTTCCTTATCACGGATTTCCTCATTGATCTGCTGTTCTTTGCTGCTGATGTTAAAGCACCTCCAATAGTGTAATAAAAAGCGAGGGCAGGAATCCCTGACCTCGCATAATCAACGTCTTTTACGGGCGCAATATGCCCGATTGAAAAGAAACTATTGACCGACTCAGGACTTCCCCGGAAGGTGAGAGCAAAACCTGCTCTGCTTTATTGTGCAAGCTATTTTAACCCATATTCCCGTGAAAGTCAAGAGTTTTTTGAAATTTTATTTGATTTTTCTCAGAGCAATCATTCCTGCGCTCAAAATGATTCCGAGAGCAAGGAATGCCACGGCGGTCAGACCGTTAAACAACATGCCGTTCGAAGTGCAGTAAAGAACCGTGCTCAGAACAAAGCCGAGTGCGCTGATTATGATTTGCATAACCGAGCCGAGCTTCATCTGCGAGCTCATGCTGCAGGCTGCCGCAACGGCTCTGAGCATTGAAAACGCCGTGCCGTCATGAACAATTCTTGCGGGGAGCTTGTCGCAGACCGCATCTCTTCTGCGCTTGAAGAGCTTGCCCGCAACGGAAGAAAGAATTTTAAATGTTTCTTTCGGCAGACCAAAGCTTTTTGAAATGAGTTCTTCGGTAACGTTAACGTCGTTTGTTCTCACAAGCACCTGTATTCCGTTGCTTTCAAGCATTTCAAAATAAGGCTTGAGATTTTGGTCAACCGCATAGCTGACAACAAACAGCGCAGCGATTTTGCCCGCTACGGCAAGGTACATAACCTTTCTGCCGCTGTGTGAATATCTTTCTTCAACCGTTTTTTCGGGCACTTCGATATTATGATTGACAAGCAGATTTCTGTTGCCGAGAAGCACCTTCTGACCGTGAATTCTCGCCGCAATGCCGAGCTTATCCTCATAAACAAGCTCCTTCACGGGGGGCAGAATATCCTGCCTGCCGTCAACAACCTGCTCAAAGCTCTCTCTGAGAGGTCCGCCCGATTTGATAACCAATGCCGCCGCATAAAGAAGAACATCGTCAATTCTGATATTCTTGAAATCCTTCATGCCGTGCATGGTACACTGTGAGCGGTCAAATATATCGGCGCAATCCATAACAACGGCGTTTGCCGAAGCGGTTTTTTCAGCCGCATCGATGCCCGAAATCATTGTTCCCGTTGCGTTAAGGTCACGGTTTGCAATTCTTGCAATAAACGCAGGTATGAACGATGCCATAACGGGCGAACATACGCAGAATGTGCCTGCGAATGCGGAAAACGCCGCCATAACACTCTTTTCAACAATACCCGCCGCAATTGCCGCAACTGCCGCCGCACCGAGGGCTGCGGGGATAAGAATTTTCACAAGCTTTTTATCCGAAGCATCCGCTTCCGAATTTTTCACAAAATCAGAGGGGAATGCAAGCTTTGAGGAATAAAGCAAATCGGCATTGCCCATCATAAGACCTCTGCCGAGCTCAAATATCTCGGATTCATTCTCAAACGGATGAACGGCATACATATTATGCTCATATTTATATGCGCAGACCTCGAAGTTTTCAAGGGTGCGCTGAGCATTGATTTTATCCGTTGCCTTGCTGATAAGCACAGCACCTACCGCAGCAGCCGAGAAAACGGTTGTTGCAACGCCGTTGCCGCCGATAACCGCCGCCAGTGTATTCTGCAAAAGCGCAACTGCAATTGAAAGGCTGAGCGCAGTGTCGCTGGTTATGTTCTTTTTGAATATTCCCGTAAAGCCGTCAACAAAGCGCACGCTGTCCATAGCAACCGCCGCAATAATCAGCACGGCATTGATAACGCACATCGCCGTTGAGCCCGCAACAAAAATCTCGGTTTCAAAGGCAAGCTTTTCAGCCATGGTCGGGATAAAATTAATGATTATAAGAAGAAGCTCAATTATGCCGACGGCAATAACGCCTTTTGTTGCCTTGCTGCTCTTTTCGCTGAGAAAAGTATGCATTGACGAACGCTCGGCAGGCGAAGAATATTCATTTGTAACAGGCTTTTCAATTTCATTTTCCTGCTCAAGCTTCTTCTCTTTTTTCTTTCTCTGCTTTTCCTGCTTTGCCCTGTCCTCGGGGGGAGCTTCAAAATCGCCCTGAAAATCCTCGTCGAGGTCAATGGCATTGACAAGCTTGAAGTTTTTCGCTCTCTGCTTGCGCTTTTCAAAAAGCTGCTCTTCAACGTCGCCCTCGCTGCTCTGCTCGGGAAGCGTTTCATACGGAATATCTTCAAAGCCCGTGAGCATTATCTGACCCTCAACGTCATTGCCCGCTTCCGACATCTTCTTTTCCGCCTTGCCGACAGCATCCATTATGCGGGTTTTTTCATCATCAAGCTCTTTGGCGTCCTCTGCGGCAAGCACCTTGGGCATGGCTTCAAGGCCGTTTTCCGCCTCTGCATCGGATTTTTGAACAACGATTCCCGACCTGTCAACAGGGCCGTCCTGAACAGGGTCCATTTCAACCGTATTTTCAAGCTTAAGAGTTGTGAAAAAGCGTGTTTTATAATCAATTTCCTTTACAGGTTCTTCCTTTTCGGTCTTTTTGCCGAAGAAATCCGCCGCTGCCGTTTCACCCTCATAGAAGGTTTTTATCTGCGGAGGCTCTTTCTTCTCAGGCTCTTTGACCTCTTCCTGCCACGCAAATTTCAGCGACGAGGGCTCTGGAACATCCTCGGGCACGATAACGGTTTCTATCTCAAAAAGAGATTCGTCAAACTCCTCTTCTTCCTTGTTAAAAAAGGTTTCCTGGCCGTCAACCTCGCTCTCGGAGGACATCGAAGAAATATCCTGCATTTCCTCTTTAGGCTGAACCTCTTCCATGGGTCTGACGGTGAAAATCCCCGTGTCAAACTCACGGCTGAGTATCCTTTCAAAATCCTCGGCAGGGGTTGGAGCCGTTTTCGCCTTCGGCACATACTCTTCGCCGTTGGATTCCGCAATCAGCTTGTCGATATCGTCAATCGACCAGGTCTTTGACGGAGCCTCATCTGCCTTTTCAGTATTCTGCTTTGATTTTTTTACTTCCGCAAGAATTTCGTCAATCTCGCTGCCGGAGCTGTTTTTCAAATAATCGCTCAAAGCATTCACCTACCTATGTTTTGCTATTTCATACATTAAAATTCCCGCCGCCACGGAGGCATTGAGAGAGTTGATTTTTCCTTTCATGGGAAGCGACACGATAAAATCGCATTTTTCTCTGACAAGGCGGCTGATGCCCTTGCCCTCAGAGCCGACTATCAGCGCAACCCTGCCCGAATAATCCTGCTCATCCCATCGCTTGCCGTCCATATCCGCACCGTATACCCAGAAGCCCTTTTCCTTAAGCTCCTCGATTGCCGAGGGAAGATTTGAAACCCTTGCAACGGGAACATATTCAACCGCACCCGCCGAAACCTTGCCGACGGCGTAGGTCAGAGCAACGCCTCTTCTCTTTGGAATGATGATTCCGTGGGCACCGCAGGCATCGGCTGTTCTGATTATTGCGCCGAGATTATGCGGGTCCTCGATTTCATCGCAGATTATAACAAAAGGCTCTTCGCCCTTGCTTTCGGCATTCGCAAGAATATCCTCGATTGACGAATATTCATGCACCGCCGCCCACGCGGCAACGCCCTGATGGTTTTCGCCCTCGCAGATTTTATCGAGCTTTCTTTTATCTGTTTCTTTAACAACAATGCCCTTGTCACGGCACTGACCGATGATTTTGCCGACGGAGCCGCCCCTTTCACCCTTGGCGACCAGCAGGCAGTCGATGGCTCTGCCGCTCTTAAGCGCCTCGGCAACGGCGTTGCGGCCGATAATAAGACCCTGCCGTTCATTTTGCATTTCCATAAAGCAGACTCCTCCTATTTTCAACTATAATCAGTTTATTATATCATATATTTTCAAAAAAGAACAGTAAAAATATAATTTTTACAAAAAAATCCTGCAGAATTTTTTGAATTCCGTTCAACAAATGACAGTTTTTAACAATTGCGGTGTGTAGAATGAAGATATCAAAAGAAAGGAATAAAAAAATATGGAAAAATCAAAAGCCGTGCGTGACGGCGATGTTGCGGATATTCTGTGGGAATGGGGGCTGAAAATACTCACCTGCGTTCTTTATTTCATGGGCAGCTTTATTCTGTCGGGCGCAGGGCTTCTCTCGGTTAAAGCTCCGCTGAGCATCGGGCTTGCGGCGGCATGCTCCGGCATCGAGCTTGTCTGCGTTGTTGCGGGGGGTGTTCTCGGCGGAATTCTGCGCCTCGGCGGCGGCGAGCTGCTGAATGCGATTATTCCGCTTGCAGGCACGGCGGCAACCGTGCTTATGCTCGATAAGCTGGGCATAAAAAGAAAACGCAGGCTTATTCTTTCAATCAGCGTTTTCGCATTCTGCTTTGTGTGCGGAACGGCTGTTATGTTTTCGGAAATTCCGTCGCCCTCCGTTTTTATTCTTGTTATCTGCTCAAGCCTTTTATGCGCGGCATCGGTAACTTTTTATTCGGGAACGGTTGACTGCATAAAGAAAAAGCGCAGCCCTTATATGCTTGATAACCACAGCCTCGTCTGCATCGTTGCAAGCCTTTGCACGCTTCTTCTGGGCGCATCTGAGCTGAGCCTTATGGGCTTTCGCCCCGCAAGATTTTTCGGATGCTTTGTTATTCTGACCGCCTCATATCTTTTCAGCCGCTCGGGCGGAAGCATTGCAGGCATTGCCGTCGGCGGCTGCATTGCCGTTTCGGGCACAAGCGTTGCGCTGAGCATCTGCTACGGAATCTGCGGCCTGCTTTCGGGCATTTTTTCAAAATTCGGTCAGATAATCTGTGCGCTTGTTTTCACATTAACGGCAGGCATCGCATCTCTGATAGACGGCTCTCAGGAGGGTGTATCCGTTTTTGCGGAGGCTGCCGCCGCTTCATTTATTTTTGCAGCGATACCGAAATCGAAGCTGTCAAGGGTGAGAAGCAATATCCTTAACCCCAAGGTGCGCCGAATCGAATCGGAATTCGGCTCTGCAGGCGAACGGCTTCTTGAAGCATCAAGAGCAATCGGCTCAGTTTCGGAATGCGTTTCCAACGTTTCAAAAGGGATTGAAGCCCTTTCGCCCGCAAATGATATTATGGTCTGCATGAGGGTACGGGAGAGGGTTTGTTCACAGTGTCAGCTCAAAGACACCTTCTGCCCCGAGGACGGCGAATTTGCCGCAATTCTTGAAAAGCTTTCGCAGGGCGAAACAGTGGGTGCGAAGGATTTTTCGGCAAATTTCAACTCTAAATGTCCGAGCGTGCCGAGACTCGCAGACTGCTTCAACAGAATTTACGCAAGCCGCAACGCCGTGAGCGCACTGCAGGCAAATTCCGCAAGAAACAGGGAGCTTGCCTGCGGTCAGTTTGACTGGACGGCAAGCCTGCTGCGTGAGCTTTCGGAGGATTTGAGCAGAGGCGCACAAACCCTTTTCAATAAGGAAAAAAGCGCGGCAAGAGTGCTTTCCGAATACGGCTTTGAGGTGCAGAGCACAAGCTGCATTCAGCCCCTTTCGGGCGCATTGCGCCTTACCTGCACCGTTGATGAAATTCCGCCGTCAACAAGCCTGACACAGCTGACAGCCGCCCTTTCGGCGGAGCTTGAGGTGCAGCTCAATCCGCCGCAAATAAGAGAATTGCAAAACGGCAGGGAGCTTGTTTTTCTGCGCAGGGAGCTGTTTAAAATCCGCATGGGGTCTGCGGCGGCAAGCTGCGGAAATCAGCGGCTTTGCGGAGATTATTTTGAATGCTTTCAAACAGATTCCAAGGCATATATCATCCTCAGCGACGGCATGGGCACGGGCGGCAGAGCGGCTATTGATTCAACCATGACGGTTGAGCTTTTTTCACGGCTCATAAGAGCGGGCTTAAGCCTTGACTCCGCTTTGAGCATAACAAACTCCGCTCTTTCGGTTAAATCCGAGGATGAATCGCTCTCCACCCTCGACGTTGCGGAAATTGACCTTTTCGACGGCAGCACGGTTATTCTCAAGGCGGGGGCTGCGCCCTCTTTCTACACCTTTTCGGGCAAAGTAAGAGCGGTTGAAATTCCGTCAACTCCGCTCGGAATTCTCAGCAGGGTAAAGTTCAGCCGCTACAGCCTTAAAATGAGGGGCGGCGATACTCTCGTTATGGTCAGCGACGGCATTTTGGGCTGCGGCAGCAACTGGATAAAGGATGAAATCAAATCCTTTTCGGGCGGTGCAGATGCAAGCGGATTTTCGGAAACGATTCTTGATTCCGCTCGCCGCCGCTGCGGCGAAAAATTTGACGACATGACCGTTATAACCGCCGTTGCGGAAGAGATATAAAAAGGATGTGCTTCAATCGAAGCACATCCTTTTGATTATTTAGCTGATACTGTTTCTTTTTCTGTAACAAAATCAACGGTTTTGATGCCCAGAGCGGCATTGACGATTCTCTCGGTTGACATGCCGTCACAGGCGCACATGAAATCATCTCTGAATTTGCGGACTTTTTCAATATCAAAATCCGTTTCAAGGCGTTTGATTTCGGCAATAATCGCATCGGTATCCGTCACGATTTCGCCGGGCACAAAGGTTTCATAATCAAAATAAAAGCTACGGTCATTCTCATAATTTTCAAGGTCATACGCAAAGAAAATCATGGGTCTTTCGAGCAGCGCATATTCAAAAATCAGCGATGAATAATCGGTTATGACGATATCTGCGGCGCAGAGCGCGGTTTCAATGGCAACGCCCGTTGTTGCGTCAAAAACAAAATCGTCTTTTCCGCTTATTCTGAATGCCTTTGCGGTCAGCGGATGCTGATTGATAACAAGAGCATAATCCCCGCCCAGCAGCTGCTGCAGCTTATCAACATCAAGCATATTCTTCATATAGGATTTATTGATGTTGTTGCCTCGGAATGTGGGCGCATAGAGAACTATTTTGCGATTGCCGATTGCCGGGAACTTTTCAAGAAGCTTTTCACGGCAGGATGCAACAAAAGCTTTGTCAAAATAAACATCGGTTCTCGGCGCACCCATGGGGAAAATATTTTCTTCGCCGCAGCCGAATGCCTCGGCATACGCAAAGCTTACCTTGGGCGATGAAACGCAGATGTGAGTATATGTATTATGAATGGGGTATTTATCGAGATCTTTTTTGCTTGCGCCCCACTTCTTTTCGGCGGTGGAATATCCCCACTTTTTGAAAGCACCGCAGCCATGCCAGAGCTGAACAACGCTCTGACCCTCACGGGGCTTGCAGGCATAGGCAGGGAAGAAATAATCGGTTAAAAACAGAGCCTTTGCATCGGCATATGCCTCAAAGAATTCCTTGCCGTAAAAGCACTTTGAAATTTCGTTGATTAACCAGTTATCGCTTCTTTTTGCGCCCTCGGATTTATCGATAACAACGCAGTTATATCCCCTCGCCTCAAGATATTCCCTGACGGTGCAGAGATTATCGGGCATCTGCTTATATACATTTGAATATGCAAGCACAACCTTTTTTTCGTCAATCGGTCTGCGTGAATACTTTTTATATAAATAGGGCCAATATTTATGATAGAGAAAATCACGTCTTCTCGGCGCAATCCAGCCCTGAAATTTCTTTTTGAACAAATTATAGTAGTTGCGAACAATTGCTTTTATATCCATATCTTTACCTCACACATTATTCCGCCGCTTTGATGCCGTAGAAGTGGATAACGTTCATATCCTCTTCCATATCAAGGCCGTGAGAGCCGCATTCTCCGTCGATTTCATGGCAGCCGTGGTCGGGGCAGAAGCCGTAGAATACATCGTGGTTTTTCCATTGACTGTTGATTTTTTCAACAAGCTCGGCGTAGAAATCAATGTTCATCTTCAAGGCTGCAAGCGATTCGGGAGCTTCGGGGCCTTTTTTATGCATCGTTGAGTCATAGTTGCCGTTATAGATAACGATAAGGTCAAATCTGTCCTCATCAATAAGCTCCAGAGCCTTTGCGTTGACTTCCTCGGGAGTATCGTAAATGAAATATTCCATTTCACGCTCAAGGAAAATCATCGAAATGCTGTCCCTTGCCGTTGAAACGACAGCCGCCTTTTTGCCCGCTTTTATGTAGCTGTCAAAAATCGTGTTGACGGTCAGCACGGGTTTTTCATATCTCTTTATTCCGTGAACATCGGGCATAACTCCGCTGTACATGGAAGCAAAGCAAACGGGAGTTACGCTGGGCATAACGGAGAGCATGGGCAGAGCAATATCAGAGCAGAGAGCTGCTTTGGTGAACATATCGGTGTATTTCTGATAGACCCAGAGCGCAACCGCATCGGGGTTATACATAACCACCCTGTCAACGGGCTTTGAGCCAAGCTTTTTTTCGGCAAGAGCGGTTATGACGGGGTTTGGATTCTCAATATTTTCGGGTATCTCAATACCTGCGGCTTTAAGTGCCGATGCCTTCACCGACGAGATGCAGATTGAGCTGTATAAATCAGACATGGTTTCTTCCTCCTGTTTATTAAAGAATACTCCCAAATCAAAACCGTGTCAACAAAATTATGTTAATTCCAATAATTTTGCCTTGAAAAATACGGAGAATGAATTATACTTAAATCATACCGTTTTATTGGAGAAAAATATGATTGCAAAAGACGTTAAACTGATCGAATATTCAAAAAAGGTGGATTTCGGCAACTGCATAACCCACGCTGCGGGTGCAATCGGCGGAATTGCCGCTCTTATCCTTATGATTATGAAAGCCGAGGGCGCAAGGCACACCGCCTCCGCCGTTATCTACGGCATTGCGCTGATTGCGGTTTACACGGTTTCGGCGGTATATCACGGCTTGAAAAACGGCGAAGCAAAGCGCAAAGCGAGGCTGATTGACCATTCAACCGTTCCCGTGCTCATTGCGGGCACCGCCACGCCCTGCGCACTTATCACGCTTTATGAGATAAGCATGCCGCACAGCCTGCTTGTTTTTTTCCTTGCATGGGGATGCACGCTTTTCGGAATAATTTCAAAGCTCTTCTTTTTTGAAAAGGCTCGCAAAATAACCGTTGCGGTCTACATAGCTTCATGCGTTGTTATGATTTGCAGCGCAATTCCTCTGCTTGGGCAGATTAATCCGAATGCGTTCGGCGGATTGGTGCTTGGCAACATTTTTTATCTCATCGGCGCAGCTTTCTGCGGATTGGGAATAAAACGTCCGTGGCTGCATGTTGTTTTTCACATTTTCGTGTTGCTTGCAAGCTTTGTTCAGTTCGCAGTTATCTACATTTATGTGATATGATCCCATTCCGCAGAAATATATTATGGCGGCCGCCATGTGTCTGCCCGGCTCCCCAAGGGCAATAAATGCCACCGTTGACGGCAGCCGCCTTGTTTTAGCGGTTAATAAACAGGCAAAAGCCGAACATAATATAAATGTTTCTCCTGCCTTTATTAACGCAAAACCGAAAGCAAAAGCTTTCAGTCCATTCTATGCAAAGCAGACGGAAATGGGCATAAGAAATAATTTTTAAAAAAGTCTTTACTTTTGAATTTCTTTATGTTATAATCCCTGTTGCATGCCCGCTTCTCGGGTTGCGGAGTAAACCTCAACGAGGTATTCACCTGCCGCATTCTGGGGGCTGAGGCAAATATTAAAATGAGGTGAAAAAACAATGACACAGGCAGAAAAGACCGCAATCATGCAGGAATATGCTCTCCACGAGGGTGACACAGGTTCACCCGAAGTTCAGATCGCTGTTCTCACAAAGAGAATCAACGACCTTACCGAGCATCTTAAGGTTCACAAGAAGGACCATCACTCAAGAAGAGGCCTTCTTATGATGGTTGGTCACAGAAGAAACCTTCTTGCATATCTTCAGAAGGTTGACATTGAGCGTTACCGTTCAATCATTGCAAGACTCGGCATCCGTAAATAATTTGTCAATAAAGCAGGCAGGAACAAAACATCTTGCCTGCTTTGTGTCGTTATTACGGCGGGTTAACCTGTTAAAACGTTAACTCGCTACAGCCCTAAAGCGCATCTTTCAGGCGGCTGATTTTCAGGTTTTAGCGGTAAATCGAGAGCCCGAATTTTCGGTTTCTGGATTTATTGCTAAACCCAAGCCTGCCGCCTGTGGAAATATAAATTTTACAGAGAGGTAGAAAAATGTTTTTTGAAGCTTTCAAAAAGTACGAAACAGAAATCGCAGGCAGACCTTTTGTTGTTGAAGTAGGCAAAATGGCTCAGCTTGCAGGCGGCGCATGCCTTGTTCGCTACGGCGAAACAAACGTGCTCTGCACAGCTACAATGGCTGCAAAGCCCAGAGAGGGTGTTGACTTCTTCCCCCTTTCGGTTGACTATGAAGAGAAGCTCTATTCAGTAGGCAGAATTCCCGGCTCATTCCAGCGCCGCGAAGGCAAGGCAAGCGAAAAGGCAACTCTTGCTTCACGTGTTATCGACAGACCCATCAGACCTCTTTTCCCCAAGGATATGAGAAACGATGTCGGCGTTGTTGCAACAGTTATGTCAGTTGACCCCGACTGCCAGCCCGAAATCACAGCTATGCTCGGCGTTTCAATCGCAATTTCAATTTCAGAAATCCCCTGGGAAGGCCCCGTTTCAGGCGTTGTTGTCGGCCTTGTTGACGGCAAATACGTTATCAACCCCACTCTTGAAGAAAGAGCAAAGAGCGATATGTACGTTACCGTTGCTTCAACAAGCGACCTCGTTGCAATGATTGAAGCAGGCGCAAACGAAGTTTCCAACGACGATATGTATGACGGCATCATGTTCGCTCACAAGGAAAACCAGAGAATCGTTGAGTTCATCAACAAGATTAAGGAAGAATGCGGCAAGGAGAAGGTTTCCTTCCCCTCAAACGATCCCGACCCCGAAATGTACGAAGCAATCAAGGATTTTGCAATCGAAGATATCCGCTTTGCTCTTGATACAGACGATAAGAGAATCCGTGACGAGCGCCTCAAGCCCGTTTACGATAAGGTTCACGAGAAGTTCGACGAAATCTATCCCGAAATGGAAGTTAAGATTGAAGAATGCCTTTACAAGGTTCAGAAATACGTTGTTCGCCGCTGGCTTCTTGACGACGGCAAGCGTGTTGACGGCAGAGGCATCAACGAAATCCGTCCTCTTAACGCAGAGGTTGACCTTCTTGACAGAGTTCACGGCTCAGGTATGTTCACCAGAGGCCAGACTCAAGTTCTTTCAATCACAACTCTCGGCCCCATGAGCGATGCACAGCTTCTTGACGGCCTTGATGAGGAAGAATCAAAGAGATATATGCATCACTACAACTTCCCCTCATATTCAGTTGGCGAAACAAAGCCCTCAAGAGGCCCCGGCAGAAGAGAAATCGGCCACGGCGCACTTGCAGAGCGTTCGCTCATCCCCGTTCTTCCCTCAGTTGAAGAATTCCCCTACACAATCCGTGTTGTATCAGAAGTTCTTTCATCAAACGGCTCAACATCACAGGGCTCAGTTTGCGGTTCAACACTTTCACTTATGGCAGCAGGCGTTCCCATCAAGGCTCCCGTTGCAGGTATCTCCTGCGGCCTTATCACAGAGGGCGACCGCTTCATGACAATGGTTGACATTCAGGGTCTTGAAGACTTCTTCGGCGATATGGACTTCAAGGTTGCAGGTACAAAGAAGGGTATCACATCAATCCAGATGGACCTCAAGGTTCACGGTCTTACCCCCGCAATCATCAGAGAAGCTCTTGACAAGACTTACACAGCAAGATGCTATATTCTTGACGAAATCATGCTTCCTGTTATCTCCGAACCCAGAGCAGAGCTTTCAAAGTGGGCTCCCAAGATGCTCACAACAAAGATTGACCCCGAAAAGATCGGCGATGTTATCGGCAAGCAGGGCAAGGTTATTCAGAAGATCTGCGCAGAATGCAACTGCAAAATTGATGTTCAGGAAGACGGCAACATCTTCGTTTCATCAACAGATATCGAGGATGCAAAGAGAGCTATCTTCATTGTTGAAACAATTGCCAACGACCCCGAGGTCGGCGCAATCTATAAGGGCGTTGTTACCCGCCTCATGAGCTTCGGCGCATTCGTTGAAATCGCTCCCGGCAAGGAAGGCATGGTTCACATCAGCCAGCTCGACGTTAAGAGAACAGAAAAGGTTGAAGATGCTGTTAACGTTGGCGACGAAGTTATCGTTAAAGTTCTTCCCAAGGATGACCAGGGCAGACTCAACTTCTCACGCCGTGAGGCACTTATCGAGGTTGAAGGCCTTGTTCCCGAAAACACTGTTTCAGATGCTCCCAGAAAGCCCAGAAGAGATTTTAAGGGCGACAGAGGCGGCAGACAGAGAAGAGACTGATATTAATAAAACCCCGTTCCGATTTGGAACGGGGTTTTTGATATTTATTATTCCTTTCCTAACAGCCAATCAACCGAAACGCCGAGAATTTCAGAAAGCACCATAAGCTCATAATCGGCAACAAATCTTGTTCCGATTTCAATTCGGGAAACGCTGTCACGCTCAATGGTTATTCCCTTGATTTGCAGACGTGCCGCCAAATCAGCCTGTGACATTCTGTTTTTGCATCGGGCTTCATGCACCCGCTCTCCGCATATATTCTTCTTTCCGTTATAATCATATATCTTCATTTTGCACCTCAATATGCTAAAAATAAGAATTTTTCTTGACTTTAGCATATTTATTGCTTATAATTGTGTTAAAGATAAGAATTGATTAAAGATTTTGGTGTTACAAAATATTATTGACAAAAATTCTTATCCTATGATATATTTAAATCATAAAGGAGGTAATATTATGGCAAATCTCATTCTTCAGGAGCTTGTTCCTTTAATAACCGCATTTGCAATTTTGCTCAACAGCATCGGCGGCATTTTCGGCGTTGTTGTCATTCCCTATAACCCTGACCGTGTTGAAGTTTCTCTCGGCAGCAATGTTATAAGCGACGTTGATGAGGTGCTTGAATATTACAATTCGGCGGTTAAAAAGACAGGCTTTGTTCTCGGCACATCAAGCTATGACATCTCAGAATTTGCTTTTGAAGATCCTGACATGGATATGGCAAGCTTTGTGCAGGGTTATATACAGGGTTTGGAGTCAACTTCAGCTTCGGTATTTTCCGTTCCGGGCGAAGGCATTCTTACTGCAGCGGATGTTAAGAGCGCAAAAATGTCTGCGGAAGACGGCAAAACAACCGTCATTATTAAAGTCAAAGACTACTCGCATGATTTAACCGACAGCAACAGCAACAATCCCGTTACAAACGCTTTCGGATATTCAACCGATACAGGCAGTATCTTTGATTCCACGGGAATAACCATAACCGACGGCGATATGGAATTCACATATACCGACTGCGTTATCTCATGTGTAATAGATGACAGAAGCGGCAAAATCATCTACGGCGATTGGGACACAACCTGCAGTGCAGATGCAGACAATCTTACGGTAAGCATTTATGATATGGATGTAACCATGAGCTTCTCTTTAGAAACAATCAGCCACATAGATATTTAAAATTTTCGCTCCGAGAAATCGGGGCGATTTTTTATTGCCATATTTTCTTTAATATGATACAATGTTTTCATATTATTCAAGGAAGTGATACCAATGAACAAAGTTTCACTCAAAGAAAAGCTTGGCTACGGTGTCGGCGCAGTCGGCCTTGACCTGAGCTACGGAATGTTCTATTCCTACCTTTCAATTTATCTGACGAATGCCCTCGGCATCAGCCCCGCATTTCTCCTCATCATCACTCCGCTTGCAAGAATATGGGACGGCATCAACGACCCGATGATGGGCATGATTGTTGACAAAACAAAAACAAAAATGGGCAAATACCGCCCCTGGATTTTAATGGGCGCATTGCTTAACGCAATTGTTCTTGGCCTGCTTTTCAACAATCCCGGTTTCAGCGCAGGCTCAACGGGTCTTTATATCTACGCCGCAGTGCTCTATGTATTCTGGGGCATGACCAACACCCTCGCAGATATTCCTTTCTGGTCAATGGTTCCCTCTTTTGCGAGCGAAGAGAAGGACAGAAACCTCGTTTCAACAATCGCAAGAGCCTTTTCGGGTCTCGGTCAGGGAATTATCTCGATTTTCACGCCCATGGCAGTTGCCTGTTTCGGCGGAGTTGCGGGCAGCAAGCTTGACGCAATGACCTCCGACACATTAAGTGCAGGCTTCGGCAAATGGTCAATAATTATGTCTGTAGGTCTTGTTTTCTTTGCATCAATCAGCGTTCTTTCAACAAAAGAAAGACGTATTGTTGTCAACAACGAAAAATTCTCGTTCAAATCAGCGATAAATGTTATTAAAAGCAATGACCAGCTTCTCGTTTTCATGCTCTTTGCCATGATTTCAAACGCAGGCTTCTACATGACCTCGGGCATCAGCAGCTATTATTTCACATCTGTTCTCGGTGACCTCACATTGCAGTCAAAATTCAATCTGATGGGCACCGTCGGCTCGGTTCTCTCCATTCTCGTTGTTCCCGTATGCTCAAAGTTCATGAACAACCGCTCGATTTACAGGCTCTCGCTCGGCATGGCTGCCGCAGGCTACATCGGCATGGCTGCCATGGGCTATATCTTCGGCGAAAACGTTAGTGTTCCCGCTCTCGGAGCGTTCTATATTCTCACATCGCTCGGCACGGGCAGCATGTTTGTTAACCAGACGGTTATGCTCGCAGACTGCGTTGACTACGGCGAATACAAAACAGGCAAGCGCAACCAAAGCCTCACTTTCTCGATGAAAGGCTTTTTGCAGAAAATGGCTTACACCGTGCAGGCAATTATCATGTATGCAACCTTCACCTTTACCGGCTATGACGGCGAAGCTGCCGTTCAGACCGCACAGGCAAAGAACGCAATTTCGTTCCTTATGTTTATCGTGCCGCCCGTTATGATGATTGTTTCATATATCATTTTCTCAAAGAAATATAAAATTCACGGCGAATTCAAGCAGGAAGTGCTCAGCGCCGTGAGCGAAAAATAAACAAAGAACGCCGTCTCTTATGAGGCGGCGTTTCTTTGTGAAAAATGTTATGAGGAATTGACTTCTTCAGGAGAAAGAAGATTATGTATCGGAGTTAGTTATAACTAACTACACGCATATAATACCATGACAAGCTTAGTTTGTCAACAGTTTTTCAGAAAAATTTTTTTGGTAAATATTAAAGCCTGCGAATTTTCGGTTTCGCAGGCTTTGTCATTTTTATTGCTTTCTTACGTCGCCGCAGCAGTTCTTGTATTTTTTGCCGCTGCCGCAGGGACAGGGATCGTTGGGCTTAACCTTTTCTTTTTTCCTTACAGGCTGCTTTTTGTCGCTGCCGTCGGATGCACCGCTGGTTGCGGTTATTTTCGCCGTCTGCTCACGCTTTGTTTCTTCCTGGCTCTTGATGATAACGGTCAGAATCTGCCTTGCTGTATCCTCACGGATAGCCTCAATCATGCCGTCAAACATTTCGGAGCCTTCGTTTCTGTAAGCAACAACGGGGTCGGTCTGAGCATATGCTCTTAAGCCGATACCTCTGCGAAGCTGATCCATGGCATCGATATGGTCCATCCACTGCCTGTCAACATTGCGCAGAAGAACCATCTTTTCAAGCTCACGCATAACGGGCTCGCCGTTTTCGCCGACACCGAAAAGCTCTTCACGCTCGGTATATCTTGAATTTGCTCTTTCGTGAAGCAATTCTCTTGCATCTTCTTTATCAAAGCCGTCCTCAAAGTCGCCGTCTTCGGTAAGCCAGCCCTTGAATTTATTCTTAAGACCCTCAATGTTCCAATCCTTCTTTGAAACACTGTCGGAGCAGAAGAAATCTACAGCATCGTCAATGCAATCCTTTATCATCTTTGTGATAACAGGCTTAAGCTCCTCGCCGTCAAGCACCTGATTGCGCTGAGTATAGATAAGCTCTCTCTGACGGTTCATAACGTCGTCATACTGAAGAACGCTCTTTCTGATAGCAAAGTTTCTGCCCTCAATCTTCTTCTGTGCGCTCTCGATGGAGTTTGTTATCATCTTGGCTTCGATGGGCATGTCATCGGGAGTTTTGAGGGTGTTCATAACATTGGTGAGCCTTTCGCCGCCGAAAAGACGCATAAGGTCATCATCAAGCGAAAGGAAGAAGCGGCTCGCACCGGGGTCGCCCTGACGGCCTGCACGGCCTCGGAGCTGGTTATCGATACGCCTTGATTCATGGCGCTCCGTGCCGATGATAAACAAACCGCCCGCATCGCGAACTTTTTCCGCCTCGGGAGCAATCTGCTCATCATATTTCTTTTCAAGAGCGGCATATTCGGCTCTTGCGTTGAGAATTTCTTCATTATCGGTTTCCGCAAAGCCCGTTGCCTCAGCAATAAGCTCCTCGGTATAGCCCTTTTTGCGAAGCTCAGATTTTGCAAGGTATTCGGAGTTACCGCCAAGCTTGATATCGGTACCTCTGCCTGCCATGTTGGTTGCGATTGTTACGGCATAGGGCTTGCCTGCCTGCGCAACGATTTCCGCTTCCTTTTCGTGGTGCTTTGCGTTGAGCACCTCATGCTTTATGCCTCTTCTCTTCAGAAGTGCGCTGAGAAGCTCTGATTTTTCAATCGAAACCGTACCGACAAGCACGGGCTGACCCTTTTCGTGGCACTCTTCGATTGTTTGAATAACCGCAAGATACTTTGCCTTCTCGTTTTTATAAACAACGTCGGGCATATCTTTTCTTATCATGGGCTTGTTGGTGGGGATTTCAATAACATCGAGGTTATAAATCTGATTGAATTCGGTTTCCTCGGTCATTGCAGTACCCGTCATGCCCGAAAGCTTTTTGTAAAGACGGAAATAGTTCTGGAAAGTGATGGTTGCAAGGGTTTTGCTTTCATGCTCAACGTTAACGTTTTCCTTGGCTTCGATTGCCTGATGCAGACCCTCGTTATAACGTCTGCCCATCATGATACGGCCCGTGAATTCGTCAACGATAAGAACCTGATTATCCTTAACAACATAGTCAACGTCACGGCGCATAACGCCGTTTGCCTTGATCGCCTGATTGATATGGTGCTGAATGGTCATGTTTTCGGCATCCATGAGGTTTTCAACATTAAAGAAAGCCTCTGCCTTGGCAACGCCGCTCTTTGTGAGAGTTGCGGTTTTTGCCTTTTCGTCAACAACATAATCGCATTCGTCATCAACAAGGTCCTCAATATTTTCCTTGGAATTTACCTCTTTGATTTTCACGCACTTAAGCGAGGTTGCAAAGCGGTTTGCCATTTTGTAAAGGTCGGTTGACTTTTCGCCTCTGCCCGAAATGATAAGGGGGGTTCTTGCCTCGTCGATAAGAATTGAGTCAACCTCGTCAACGATGGCAAAATTATGGCCTCTCTGCACCTTATGTTCCTTATAAACCACCATGTTGTCACGAAGATAGTCGAAGCCCATTTCGTTATTCGTGCCGTAGGTGATATCTGCGGCATAGGCCTCTTTTCTCTCGGGATTTTCTTTTTCGTGGATAATAAGACCGACGGTAAGACCCATGAAACGGTAAACCTTGCCCATCCACTCGCTGTCACGGCGGGCAAGATAATCGTTAACGGTAACGATATGAACGCCGTCGCCCGAAAGAGCGTTAAGATAAGCAGGGAGAGTTGCAACAAGAGTTTTACCTTCACCTGTTCTCATTTCGGCAATTCTGCCCTGATGCAGAATAATACCGCCGATAATCTGAACGGGGAAATGCTTAAGACCGAGCACACGCCACGATGCCTCACGGCAGGCGGCAAACGCCTCGGGGAGAATATCGTCCAGCGTTTCGCCGTTTGCAAGTCGCTCTCTGAACTCGGGCGTTTTTGCCTGAAGCTGTTCATCGGTCAGCTTTGCATATTCCTCTTCAAGTCCGAGAACCTTGTCGCAAAGGGGACGGACTCGCTTAACTTCTTTTTTGGAATAATCGCCGAAAATTTTGGTTAAAAGACCCATTTTTGTACCACCTCGAAGGTAATTTATTTTTTGATATTGTAATATCTGAATATTTATGATAGAATTCAGTTAGATTTTAAAAAGGAGTGTCCGTTATGCCGAAAAGAGAAGATTATATTTCATGGGACGAATACTTCATGGGTATCGCCCTGCTTTCCTCCCGCCGCAGCAAGGACCCCAACACGCAGGTTGGCGCCTGCATAGTCAACAACCGCAACAAAATCATGTCCGTAGGCTACAACGGCTTCCCGCAGGGCTGCAGCGACGATGAATTCCCCTGGGAGCGCACGGGCGACGAATTCAACACAAAGTATCCCTATGTCTGCCACGCCGAGCTTAACGCCATTCTCAACAGCGGCGGCTCAAACCTTGAGGGCAGCAAAATTTATGTTGCTCTTTTCCCCTGCAACGAATGCGCAAAAGCAATCATCCAGTGCGGAATAAAAGAGGTTGTTTATATCTCGGATAAATATGCGGATACACCCGGCGTAAGAGCATCAAAAAGAATGTTTGACAGCGCAGGTGTTAAATACACTCAGCTCACCACCGCAAGAGAAGAGCTTGTGATTGATTTCAGAAAAGAGAATATATAATTTGGAATGCGAAATTCGGAATTCGGAATAGAGGGTGGGCAAAGCCCACACCCATAAAACCCCTTCCGAAACTTTTCATTCAAAACTTATAAACAACGCTTCCTGCAGTTTTGCCGTCTGCGCTGAGGGCGCGGACACTCATAACGCTTGAATTATCAAGCCAGACGAAGCCTGCGCTCTCGCTGAAGAGCATAGGCTCTGCATAGGATGTGGGAGCAACGGAGCCGTCAACCGTGCAATAAACAACGCTCTGGACGGGAGTTCCGTTTGCATTTGCCTCGCCGTATGAAGCAAAAACAGCCTTTGTGCCGTCGGGGCTGACGGAGAAAATATCCGCCGATTCAATATTGATATCCTTAAGAGTCTTTGATGCGCCTGTGAGCAGGTCAATCATCACAAGGCTCTTTCTGTTTATGAGATACTTGCCGCACTGCATATAATCTGCCTGCCAATCGCCCTCAAACTGAGTAAGCACCTTTTCGGTGTCGCCAGTTCTGAGCATGTTTGCAAAGCCCTTGTCATTCTTCTTGAGATAGTGCATTCCGTTGGCATCGTTGACAAACCAGATGCCGAGGATATCCTCAACCGCAATCTTAGGTCTGTATGCGCTTGAAAGCACCATGATATCCGCTCTGCTGCCCTTTTCATCCTCATTATAATATCTTGATGAAAGGAAATATTTTGCATCGCCGAGATTTTTGATGAAATCATCGGTGAGGAGAGTCCAGTCCTGGCGGAAAGTGCCGTTTTTATCAATCATTCTTGTGTGGTTTGAAACATAGGTTGAGGTCTTGCCGCTTGAAATGTCAAAATTATAGATTTCGGAATAGAGCTTTTCTGCCTGATAGAAGTTGTTTTTATCAAAATCAGCAAGAAGAAGATATCCGCTGCCGTAGCCCGCGGGCTTCATTGTAAGCTTTACGAAAACATAAGCGTAAACGTCAACATCCGCGCTCATATCAGAGGTGAAAACGCCGTAGCCGCATACTTTGCCGTCTTTTTCAATATAATTTACCGTTACGGGGATAGTTTCATAGCTTGCCTTTAAATTTGCTTTAACCTGCTTTACTGTAAGGGTGCTTGCAGCCATCTGACCGCCCGAATATTCATAGAATTTAACGCTGCCGTCAAGCGAAGCAGCGTAATAGATGTTTTCAAAATCGGTGGGAAGATAAACCTCGCCGTTTGCTCCCTTAACCGAAAGAGCGGCACTTGTTGTGTAAGCACTCTGCTCGTAGGAATAAACTACAGGCTCGGGGTCTTTAGCGGCAGGTGATTCGCTGTCTTTCATTGAAACAAAGAACACAACGCCCGAAGCAACCATAACAACAGCCATAACGATTGTGAGAATTTTTAATACTTTTGAATTCATTTTTACTTATTCCTCCCGTATTAAAATGAACAGTGAATAATGAAAAGTGAAAAGTTTCGGATGAGCTTGGCCCATACCCAATCATATTATGGGTGTGGGCAACGCCCACCCTTCATTCCGAATTCCGAATTTCGCATTCCGAATTGCTTTTCATTTTTCGCTTGCAATTTATTAAACATCAATTTCAAGCTCAACAGGGCAGTGGTCCGAGCCGAAAATCTCGTTGTGGATTTTTGCATCCTTCATATTATCCTTTAATTTTTCGGAAACCACAAAATAATCTATTCTCCATCCCGCATTCTTTGCCCTTGCGGAAAAACGGTATGACCACCAGCTGTAAATTCCCTCAAGGTCGGGATAAAAATATCTGAACGAATCAACAAAACCGCTTGCCAGCATTTCGCTGAATTTTCCTCTTTCCTCATCGGTGAAGCCGGGATTTCTGCGGTTTGTTTTCGGGTTTTTGAGGTCGATTTCCTTATGGGCAACGTTGAGGTCGCCGCAGAAGATAACGGGCTTTTTCTCATCAAGCCCGCAAACATAATTTCTGAAAGCGTCCTCCCACTCCATGCGGTAATCAAGGCGCACAAGCCCGTCACGGGCGTTGGGCACATAAACGGTTATGAAATAATAATTTTCAAATTCAAGGGTTATTACTCTGCCCTCGGTGTCATGCTCGGGGATACCTATGCCGTATGCAACCGAAAGCGGCTCTTCTCTTGAAAAAACGGCAGTGCCCGAATATCCCTTTTTCTCGGCATAATTCCAGAATTGATGATATCCCTCAAGAGTAAGCTCCGCCTGACCCTCCTGCATCTTCGTTTCCTGCAGGCAGAAAATATCCGCATCAAGAGCATTGAAGCTTTCATAAAAATCCTTCTGAAGGCAGGCTCTTATTCCGTTAACATTCCAGGAGATAAACCTCTTGACTGCCATACCGCATAATCCTCCATTTTATAATTAAAAGTATTATATCATAAAATATTAATTCTGTCATCAATAAATATTAAGAATATGTAAATATTTATAAAAACAATCTGAATTTTTATCAGCCTGTTTTTATGTTTCATACTTGACAAAACCGCAGTTATGAGTTATTTTTATAATAAGAAATGTGCGCTTTGCGCACAAAAAACAAAACATATTTTTCAGGAGGAAAAACCATGAAAAAACTTCTCGCAATTCTCCTTGCACTCTCAATGCTCTTTGCATTTGCAGCTTGCGGCGGAAACACAGAAGACGAAACAACAACTACCACAGCAGCAGAAGAAATCACAGATGCTCCCGTTGAAGAATCAACAGATGCTCCTGTTGACGAAAGCGCAGAAGCTCCCTCAGAGGACGTTTCAGCAGAAGACCCCTCAACAGCTGATCCTTCAGCAGCAGTTGATCCCTCAGCAGCAGAAACTTCAGCAGTTGCTGCAGACGCAGAAATGACAAAGGCAGATTTCGTTAAGTTCCTTAACGCTGAAACAGCAAAGGCTGTTAAGGGTTCATACAGCTACAACAGAAACTGCTCATACACAAAGCCCATCGATGTTGGCAGCGCAACAGATGCTCTTAACGACCTTATCAGCAGCCTTTCAGACGGTAAGGAAGACATTAACTCCGTTGTTGGCGGTTTCCTCGGTATAGGCGTAAAGAAGGGCACAGTTCCCAAGGATGACCCCAAGAGCAACTACAAACTCAAGGCAACAGCTCTCACAGAAGCTGACCTCGGTTCATTCAGCTATGCAAACGGCGTTTACAGCTTCACAATTGCTAACGCTACAAATCCCCAGAAGGATAACAAGACTCCTATTTCAAGATTCTCAAACGACTTCATCACACATCAGGAAGTTGTTGACGGTGTTAACGAAGCAGCAGGCGGCGCTCTCAAGGTTACCGGCACAAACGTTAACTATAAGAACATCAAGGTTTCAGTTAAGGTTGAAGGCGGCAAGATCGCAAGCATCAATTACTCATATGCTTTTGATGCAGTTCTTAACCTCAAGCTTGCTATCATCAACATTGAAGGTACAGGCGCAGCTGTTACAAAGGCTGAGTTCTCAAACTTCAAGTATTAATCTTTAAAAATAAAGCCTCCGCATCTTTCGGGATGCGGAGGTTTTTGTTTTATGCAATTGTTGTTGCCGATGTTGAAAGGTTGCCTGTAATGTTATCGGTTGCGCCCGATGCATTATCCGTGAACATGTTTTCAATATCGGTTGCGGCTTCGGTCATCATATCCTCAAGGGTTGTGAGAATGGGGTCATTGTTCTGTGTGTCACTGACCTTGCCCGAATCGGCACCGTTGCAGGCAGCGAAAAGGCAGGAAATGAGGATAACTGCAGCCGCAATTGCGGCAGTTGTTTTTTTCATAGCTATTGCTCCTTTTTCGGTTTGTAATTATTTTTCCGCTTCGGAGCAATATTATTCACCGCAATTTATTTTAAATGGTGGTCTTTTTCAATAAGTTCCTTATCCTTTGCATAATCTCCCGTGTTTGCGGCGTTTGTTTTTTGGCAGATATAAAGCTTATCGGCTTCAACAACCGCGCCTTCATCCTCCGCAATATTTTCGGAATGCTTTTCAAACGAAAGCTCGCTCAGATAAAAATAATGGGTATATTCCTCTGTTTTGACTCCGTTGGAATATTTTACAATTATATATTTAACATAATCAATGCCGTTTTCATAGGCAACAATGCGGCTGTCCTTTGCCGAAATGCCGAAGGTTGAAATAATTTCTCTCTGTGCAATCGAAATTTCGCTCTGCTCGAATTCACCCGGCTTCGTTCCGCCGCACGCACCGAGGCATATTACTGCGGCAGCCACCAGAATCAAAGCAATTATCTTTTTCATAAAAGGCTCACCTTACTCTCATCCATACCAGCATATCGCTTTCGCCCCTGTTGGCAAATGCAAAATACGGAATAAATTTTATTCTGCGGGGCTTGAAATCGGAGCGGTATGTGCGATAAAGCTTTTCAAATGCGCCGTCCTCGAAGCCGTCGGCTTCAACGGTATACGCCTGCATTTCTTCATTGAATGTTATTTCGGCATTGAGATTTTCCGATACGCTCAGATTATTGAGCGCCGTGCCGTTATCAATTCTCTCTGCGCAGTAAACAAACGGTCCTCTGCAAAGGGCAACTCTGCCGATATCCGCCTCGACCTCGGGATTTGCCGCAACAAGGCGGCATTCCATTGCAAAATCAAGGCTTATTTCCGCTTCATCGGAGTCAATGGCGATATACGCATAGCCTTTTTCAGTTTTTATAACGGCAGCATCAATGCCGTATTTTTCAGCCCATGCGGGAATTCTGACGGCAAGAGTTTTGCCCGCCATGCCCTTAACGCTGAGCTTAACCGCTCCGTTGTTGGGATATTCTGTTTTCTGCGCTATTTTTATACCCTCAAACTCGGCATCGGACTCAAAATAATGATGCACAAAAACCGTATCATTATTATATGTATAAAGAAAATCGCCGATTGAAGCAATCATTCTTGCTATATTCGGAGGGCAGCAGGAGCAATCAAAAACCTCTGCACGCTGAGTGATTTCAAATCCGCCTGCATTATATTGATAAAATTCTTTGTTTCTTCTGCGTCTTTCAAGGTTGATTTCAAGGGGATTTACATAGAAAAACGCTTTGCCGCTGAGCGAAACACCCGCAAGCGCACAGTTATAAATTGCCGTTTCGGCAATGTCGGCATATATCGAATCAGGCTCAATAAGGCTCATTCTTCTTGCAAAAAGAGCAAGACCGATTGATGCGCAGGTTTCGGAATATGCAACATCATTGGGCAAATCATAATCCTCGGTGAAACGCTCGCCGTATCGGGTTGAGCCGATGCCGCCCGTTACATACATCTGCTTTTCGGCAATGCTCATAAACAGCCTTCTGCAAGCGTCATAAAGTGACTTATCATTCATGCGCAGAGCAAGGTCTGCCATTGCGCAATAAAGATAAGTTGCTCTTACGCTGTGACCGATTGCCCTCTCCTGCTCACGCACGGGCTTATGGGTCTGGTCATAATCATGGCTGATGTAATAAGGACTTTCCTCATCTTTTTCTGCCGTGCCTCTTGTTTCAACAAAATGGCTGCTCATCTTAAGATATTTTTCATTGCCCGTGCAGTCATAAAGCTTAACGAGGGCAAGCTCGATTTCTTCATGGCCCGGGGTGCAGAATTCTGCCGAATCCTCAATGATAAACACCTTTTCGATATAATCCATGTAGTCGCACATAAGGCGCAGGAATTTATCCTTGCCTGTTGCGTTATAATAGGCGATTGCAGCTTCGGTTAAATGGCCTGCGCAATAAAGCTCATGCGCCATGCGGTTAACAAAACGGTTATCAGGCTCACAGACTGTGAAATAAATGTTAAAATAGCCGTCCTCGCCCTGATTTTTTTCAATAAGGTCAACCACGCCGTCAACAACGGCTTCAAGCTCCTTATCGGGGCATTTGTTTATGGTGTAAGCAACGGCTTCAATCCACTTTGCAATATCGGAATCCCAGAAAATGTGGGGCTGCTTGGGGTCTCCGTCTTTCCACTCGAACTTGAACGCATCAAAACGGCCCGTATCCGAAAAACGGTCATAAACCATGGGTATGGTTGCATTTTTATTGATATCAAACCGATTTTTCCAGAATCCGCCGAGATTAACTTTATCAAAGGTAACAGCTTTCATTACGGCTCCTCTTTATTTTTTGATTTTTTTGTTTTCTTCTTCCTTGGGCTCGCCGATTTCAATAAGATAAAATGCGCCTGTCCATACAAGCAAGCCGATAAACACGAAAAGCATACCGTTATGGAAGCCTGCAAGCATAAGACCTTCAACGGCAACAAAATTTCCGACAAGGCCTACAAGCCAGCTGCTTGAAAGCGCGCTGATTAAGTTAACCGTGCCGTCAACAATAAGAGTTGCTGCCGAATTGAAGCATGCAATCATAACAATTGTGCTTACAAGACCTGTTAAGGTTGCAACAAGAACGGGGATTCTCTTGCTGCTGAAAATTGAAAAAACAAATATAAAAAGGCATGCAACAAGTGCAATTGCAAAGCAAACAACAAAAGCGATAAGTCTGCCTTTTATAAGGTCAAGTTCAGCAGGCCACGAGAATGAACCCGACGAATTATTAAAAATCATATCGTGCCAGAAGGTTTCCTTGCCGCTGATGACATCAATAATGAATTTTATTGAAATGGCCTCCTGCAGACCCGCCTGTTCATAAAGCGATGTTCCGAGACGGAACGCGATAAGGTCGGTGAAAATTACAACAGGGAACATTGCGGCTGCAATCAGCGCATTAACAATACGGTAAAGATATTTCATTTTAAAATTCCTTTCTTATTTCCATGAAGAATTAAGGGCAACCGTACGGTTGAACACAAGCTTATCGTCTGTTGATGACTTGTCAACGCAGAAATAGCCCTGTCTCATAAACTGGAATGTATCGCCGCACTTTGCGTTGCCGATTCCGCCCTCAACAAGGCATCCAGTGAGAACTTCAAGAGAGTTGGGGTTGAGATGGTCAAGATAATTTTCCTTGCCGTCTGCCATGGGATTTTCAGCATTGAAAAGGCGGTCATAAAGACGGATTTCACAGGGAGTGCTGTCCGAAGCGCTGACCCAGTGAATTGTTCCCTTAACCTTTCTTCCGTCGGGTGCATCGCCGCCCTTGGTTGCGGGGTCATAGGTGCAGTGCAGGCAGGTAACCTCGCCGTTTTCGTCGGTTTCCCAGCTGTTGCAGGTTACAAGATATGCGCTCTTAAGACGCACTTCATTGCCGGGGAAAAGCCTGAAATACTTCTTGGGAGGCTCAATCATAAAGTCGTCACGCTCAACAAAGATTTCTCTTGAGAAATGAACTGTTCTTTTGCCGAGCTCGGGTTTAAGGGGATTGATTTCAACCTCAATTTCCTCGCTCTGTCCTTCGGGATAGTTATCGATAACAACCTTGAGCGGACGGAGCACAGCCATTGCTCTGGGTGCATTTTCGTTGAGATTATCTCTTACGCAGGCTTCAAGCAGGCCGTAGTCAACAACGCTGTCTGCCTTTGAAACGCCGATGCGGGTTATGAAATCACGCACGGCTGCTGCGGGATAGCCTCTTCTTCTCATGCCGCTGAGAGTAATCATTCGGGGGTCATCCCAGCCGTCAACAGTGCCGTTCTGAACCATTGCAAGGTTATATCTCTTGCTGGTTACGCAGTAGTTGAGGTTAAGGCGGGCAAACTCAATCTGCCTGGGAGGCTCTTCGAAGCCGATTTCTTTAATAAACCAGTCATAGAGAGGTCTGTGGTTTTCAAATTCAAGCGAGCAGAGCGAATAGGTTACGCCTTCCCTTGCATCCGAAAGGGGATGCGCAAAGTCATACATGGGGTAAACGCACCACTTATCGCCTGTCTGATGATGAGTAACATGGGCAATTCTGTAGATAACGGGGTCACGCATGTTGATATTGGGCGATGACATATCGATTTTTGCACGGAGGGTTTTTTCGCCGTCGGCAAACTCGCCTGCCGTCATCCTTGCGAAAAGGTCAAGATTTTCTTCGATTGAACGCTCACGGTAGGGGCTGTTTTTGCCGGGCTCGGTGAGAGTTCCTCTGTATTCTCTGATTTCATCGGCTGAAAGGTCGCAGACATAAGCCTTGCCGTTTTTGATGAGCTTGATTGCGCATTCATAAATGAAATCAAAGTAGCTTGAAGCGTAAAGAACCTTGTTCCACTTAAAGCCGAGCCACTCGATATCCGCTTTGATTGCGTCAACATATTCAACATCCTCTTTTGAGGGATTGGTATCGTCAAGGCGCAGGTTGCAGACACCGCCGTATTTTTCTGCTGTGCTGAAGTCGATGCAGATAGCCTTTGCGTGGCCGATATGCAGATAGCCGTTGGGCTCAGGAGGGAAACGGGTCTGAATGCGGGTGTTGACCCCGTTTGCAAGATCCTCGTCAATAAAGTCATATATAAAATTGGAAGCGGTATTGATTTCGTCCATTGTCAGTTTCCTTTCAATTGTTTATTTCCAGCTCTCCAGAGCTTCTCCGAGCCTTGCCTTTATTTCATCCTCGCCGAGAAGATTCATGATTGAATAAAGGTCGGGGGTGTTTCTTCTTGATGTCAGAGCGATTCTGATAACCGTTGAAACATCGCCTACATGGCCCTTGAAAGCCTCGGGATTTTTCTTGTATTCCTTAACATTGGGGGTGAAGCCGAGAGGCTCGCACATCTCTTTGATTCTTGCAAACCATTGGTCTTTATCGTCTGCAAGAGAAAACTCGCCCATGTATTTTTCAATGATTGCCGCCGCATCCGCTTTTGCGATATTCTCGGGCAGGGTGTAATCGGCGGTGTAAAGCTCCTTGTAGAGATATGAGAAATAGTCCTTGACCTCGCTCCATTTTGCGATATCCTTGCGGGGCTTGGGATTCTCTCTGTCAATATTAACGGCAGCGGTTGAGAATTCGCTGTCTGCGGTAAACATTGCATAAAACTCGGGGTCATATACCTTTGCCCACTCTGCAACGTTCTCATAAACCTGCTGTGCGCTCATAACCGAAATAACGTTTTTGCTCACGTCGTTAAGCTTAACGAGGTCAAAAAGGCAGCCGCTGGAGCTCATCTTTTTAAGGTTGAAGGGGAACTTTGAAATATCCTCTTTGGGATTTGCTCTGCGCCAATCCTCAAAGTTGGAGTTGAGCAATGTGAGCAGATATTCAAGCACACTCTCCTTGGGGAAGCCCTGTTCAACAAAGTAGCTGACAGCCGCTTCGGGGTCTTTTCTCTTTGAAAGCTTGCGCTTGTCGCCCGTTTCCTCATCAATCTTGAGCACCTGAGGAGTGTGCGCAAACTTGGGCAGCTTGAATCCGCATGCTCTGAAAAGCTCAATGTGCTTGGGAACGGATGAAATCCACTCCTCGCCGCGGATAACATGAGTTGTTCTCATGAAATGGTCGTCGCAGGCGTGCGCAAAATGATATGTGGGAATGCCGTCGGACTTGAGAAGAACCTCATCAATTATGTTTTCGGGCATTTCGATTTTGCCTCTGATAACATCGTCAAACATAATCTTTTTATCTTCGCTGCCGCCTGAACGCAGGCGAAGCACCCAGGGCTTGCCGTCGGCAATATTCTTTTCGATTTGTTCAAATGTGAGGTCACGGCACTTTGCCCACTTGCCGAAATAACCCCATATAAGGGCATCGCCCTTTTCCTGCTCCTTGCGAAGCTCGGAAAGCTCGTCCGCCGTGCAGAAGCAGGGATATGCAAGACCTTTTTCAACAAGGCTTTTTGCAACCGTCTGATAAATCTCGGCACGCTGGCTCTGAGTATAGGGGCCGTATGCGCCCTTTTCCGTTCCGAAGCCTGTTACGCCCTCGGTGAATTCAACGCCGAAATAATCAAAGCCGTTTATGATGGCTGAAACGCCGTCATCAATTTCACGCTTTTTATCGGTATCCTCAATTCTGAGGAAAGAAACGCCGTTTGTGGTCTGAGCGGTGAGCACGTCAACAAGCGCGCCGAAAAGACCGCCGATGTGAAGATAGCCTGTTGGCGAGGGGGCAAATCTTGTTACTCTTGCGCCCTCTGCAAGACCTCTTTCGGGATAGAGCTCCTCATAATAATCGGGGGTTTTATCGATTTGAGGGAAAAGAAGCTCTGCTAATTTTTTGTTATCCAAAACATACACTCCTAATTATACTTATAAAAGTATATAATTTTACTTATACTCTATTATTATTGCAGAAAACAGCGCAAGTATCAAGAGATATTTTTAAATTTTTCCGATTAAAATACCGATTTTTTCATTTTACGGAATAAAGCACGGCAATCAAGTTCAAAATAAAGGTGAAAAGAGGTTTTGAACATGAAAAAAATGCTGAAAAAATATCCCAACATTTACCTTGCACTTTTTGTGTGCCTGATTGCGGTATGCATCGGCACGGCAGTCGGCTTTCTGAAAACTCCGTCCGAAACAACGGATGAGAGCGAATTCAGCCGAATTACCGTCAGATGGAGCGTTGAAGAAACACAGCAGCCGCTGACCGACAGAGTTAACATCGACGTCAGCGGAATTGAAGATGACCGCACTGAGGAAACAACCGAAAAAATCGAGCAAAACAAACCCTATTCGGGCAGCTTTGCACTGCCTATGGGCACAGATATCATCAAGGATTTCAGCGACGGCGAGATGGTGCAATCCAAAACCATGGGCGATTGGAGAGTGCATAACGGCGTTGATTTCGGCGGAAGCGCAGGCAACGAGGTTGTTGCTGTTTCAAACGGAAAAATCACCAAGGTTTATGACGACAGCTTCTGGGGAACAGTTGTTGAAATCGACCACGGCAACGGAATGACCGTGCGATACTGCGGCCTCAAAAGCGGAAGCTGCCTGACCGAAGGCAGCGAGGTTGAAAAATACGATAAAATCGGCTCTCTCGGGCATATTCCCGTTGAGATAAGCGACGAGGACCATCTGCACCTTGAAGTTCTTATCGACGGCGAATATGTTGACCCGCTGAAAGCTCTGAACAAGGTTGGCGGAACGGAATAAAACAAAAAGGTCGGAACTAATGTTCCGACCCTTTTTATTTATATTGAGAAAATTGTGTTTATCCAATAGATTGTTATGTTAAAGAACATTGAGAAAAGCTCTTTCAGACCGAGGCTGCGCAAGGCAGAATCCATGCCGTCACAGAGGAAATCGTCAAACACGGTTGAAGCTTCGGAGCTGACAAGCTCATCGCTGCCCTCAACCGCTTCACCGTTGGATATTGTGAAAAACTGTGTTCTGTAGCCGACGGGTGTTATTGTTTTTATAACGTAATAAACGGTTATATTCATTGCCTTGCCGCTGACCTCGGGGATATCTCCCTCAAACTCAAGCTCAACGCTCTCACCGGGAGCAAGCTTGACAAACGGGTTAACCTTAACATCAAGGTCAACTCCGTCACAGGCAACCGCAAGGAGCCTCACATCGTTTTCCCAGCAGCAGTTTGTAACAACAAGGCTGTTTGCTTCGCCGTTTATTTCGCCGGGCATACAGCCTCCGAACTGAGCATAAACCGCCGCCGACGGGTTTGTTGTATCCTTGAACTGCGGATAATCGGGGTCGCTGTAAACATCGGTTATGTTATCGGTAAACAGCAGGGTCATCATCAGCTCACGGCTGTAGTTATCCCAAAATGTCATACCGTGGAAAAGTCCGTTGACAAACCAGGTATTATCGGGCAGATATGCCGTTGACGCATCGATTGTCATATCGGGCGAAACCTTGTTTTTGCCGCCACAGTCATTTATCTGCACATAGCCGTCCGCAAAGCGCTGACCGTAGGGAGCGGTTGTTGCGCCTGTTGAAGCCTTCGTGGTTATGATACCGTCAGAGGTTTCGTTCATGCCGGTAACTATTCTGTTGCCCGTGCCTGCGATGATTGAAATATTCATGCCGTTTTCAATGCATTCGGCGAGCTTTTCGTTCATTTTCGGCAGGATTTCATAGTGGAAGCGGTCGCTTTTCGCAATAAGCTCCGCACTTGCCTCTGCATCAAGAAGCTTTGCCTTTGTGTCATCATAAAGCTCTGCGGGGATGAAATCCCAGAGGCTGCCCCAATAGCCGAAAATATCCCATATATGGGGAACAAGCGAATTGAGAACATCATCAATAAATCCGAGCTGCTGAGCCTTTACGAGCCAATCGTAATCCTCTTCCCAGCGCATGCCGTGCTCAATAAAACGAAGAAGGCATTCTTCATCAAATTCAATGTTACGGGTCATTGCATCATAAGCGATGCCTGCTCCGCCGATTGCGGGAACGGTCATAACAGCGTTATCAACATCGTTTTTCCAGCCGTAGAGGTTGAGATAGGTTGCGGTAACGTGGCCTCCGTGGCTGACGGCAAGCAGGTTAACCTTATCCTTGCCCGTATATTTCTTGACATCCTGAATAAGCTCGTCGAGCAGCTTTGCACAGGTTTCAACGCCCATTCTGAAATCGCAGGTAAAATTGAAAATATTTTCATCGCCGATATATTCGGCAAATTCAACCGCCATATCCTGCTCCTGCCTGTGGTCGCCGTTGGGGAAATTCACCCTGAGATTTGCGTTGTTGACTTCCTCGGCGGTTGCAACAACACGCTCAAGCTTATATGCACTTGAGCCGTCGGGATTACAGCGCATTTTTTCAAGCAAATCCTGCATTTCCTCACCGACGGTTTTTGCGATAATCTCCGCATTACCCACGGTGAGCGCACCGAGGCCGACACCAAGCTCAACAATTCTGTTGAGAACACGGTTCAGCACCTCATCCATATTCAGACCCCATACGACCTCGCCTGTTTCTGCGTCACGGAGTGAGGAGGAAGAATATCCGGGCACGATAATGAGAGGATATTCCGAAATATCCGCCTTATCAAGCTCGCCCGATGCCGATGCAAAAACGGCGCACGAAGTTATTATGATTGCAAAGGAAAGTAAAATTGAAATAATTTTTTTCACTGTAATCATCCCTTTCTTTCATTTATACTATCACACTATATATTAAATTGCAAAATATTTTTTATGCTGTAAATTTCCGCCGCCTTGCGCACAAAATCCTCGGTAACGTTGAAATATTCCGCAAGCTCCCAGATTTCAACCATTCCGCAATTCAGTGCATATTCAAGCTCGTCAGCAGGCACAAGCCTTGCGACTGCCCAGCAATCCGCCCTCTTTTCCTGCTTGCCTCTGATATCAAGGTCTGCATAGGCATTATAAAACGAGCCTGTTTCGCAGTGGCCAAGCTCATGGGCAAGATGCACCCTCTCCTGCGCCGTTGTTTCAATCTGAAAAGGGTCCATTCCTATGTAGCACGCACCCGTGCATGACATTGCCGAAACCGAATGCGCATTGGGCAAATCGCAGCAGATAATTTCCGTGCCGCTTCTTTCCGCAATTTCATAGAGTTCAGTTGTTCTCGTTTTTTGCCGCCTCCCTTGCTTCAATATATTTTGCGAAATTGACAACCTCCTGCCACATTTCGTCAGTTACCTCGCCTGCGCCCGAAAAAAGCGCAACCTTGGCCGCTTCAACATTATCTTTAATCTGATTTTCGCTTTCCGTGCCGTTTATATAGTCAAGCGAAACGCCGAAAAGCTTGGCTATGCACGAAAGAGTGGAAATAACGGGAGTCTGACCCCCCGTTTCCCATTTGCTTATCATAACACGGTCCGTTTTAAGACCGAATTCACTGTTAAGCTTTTCGGAAAGCTCGGTCTGGGTCATACCCGCATCTTTTCTCAATGCCCTGATTTTCTCTCCCAACATTTTTATCACCTCAAAAAACAATTGCATTTCTTCATTCACAGAATAACATAAATGTTTCTCAAAAGCAACATTTTTTTTGGAATTTTTTTGAAAATGTGTTGACAACGACAATTTTTATCGCTAATATAAATAGTGTCGATTGCAACACATATTGTTTGCTGACATTACAGTAATATGCATATTAATGTGTCTATATCGTAACATTATTTAAGGAGGTGAAGCTATGTGCAAGAAAAATTGCTGCAAGGATTCGGAAATCCCTTTGACGGAGCTTAAAATCCAGCTTGAATATGCCCAGACCATTGCTTCGGATTTATTCAAGGTGTTTTCGTCACGGGAACCCAATATTTCCGATATTCTGAGCGAATATCCGGCAATAAGCTCAAAGCTTTCAATGATTCTTGATTTCGTTTTTCAGGCGAAGCTTTGGTGCGACACACTCATGCCAGAAGAAAACAACATTTAAAAGGAGGAAAAATGAGAACAGTAAGAATAGATTTTACATCCGAAAACATTCTGCCCGACGGCGGCGCAATAGGCCGCATGGGCGAGCATAACGCAACAGACCTTGTTATAACTCCGCCTGCGGAAATGACGGAATGCGAGGAAATAGTCAATTATGTTGCCGCATTCGTGACGGAGGGCAAGATTATCCGCTCGGATTTTTACCCCAAGGCGGAGCAGATTACCGTTTCGCTTTGCTCTCAGCTTACTCAGGAC
>JBGVNA010000055.1:0-2899 GCA_045125175.1 Acutalibacteraceae bacterium | reverse complement strand
GAGCCGTCGTGCCGGAGATCATATCGAACTTATCATCGGCATTCTGCTTTCGGGTGTGGTGTACGATTAAAACGCAAATGCCGTAGCGGTCAGTGAACTTCTTGATACGGTTGATAATTTCATAATCGTTGGCGTAACTGTAATTATCGCCGCCAACCTCACGCACCTTTTGGAGCGTGTCTATAATTATGAGTTTGGTGTCGGGGTGTTCGGTAACAAACCCCTGCAACTGTTCATCAAGTCCTTTGCCGATCTGACTTGCCGAAACAGAGAAGTACAGATTGTCTGCGCTCTCCGTTCCGAACATTCGATACAAACGTTCCTGAAGGCGGCGGTAATCATCTTCGAGTGCGAGATATAACGCCGTTCCTTTTCGGGTGGTATAGTTCCATAGTGGCGTTCCCGTACTAACGTGATATGCCAACTGCGCCATCAGAAAACTTTTACCAAGCTTGGGTGCGCCTGCAAAGATATACGTTCCCGGATAGAGCAAGCCGTCAATCAGCGGCGGCTTGCTTTGGTAAACGGTGTAGTACAGTTCGGTCATTGACACGGTTTTGAGGTAGGACGGGTCCATCATCTTAATCATTTCACGCTGAATTTCCTCAAAACTCTTGATATTTTCATCTTCTGCGGTTATAATATTTGCAGTACATTTTTGAGAAGGCTGCTCCGTATCTGCGCCAACAGATACATTCGGGGCAGTCTTTTCCGTTATATTTGTCATTCAGATCCCTCCTTTAATCCATACAAGGTTTTGTTGATTTGGTCGATAACTTCAAGCAAGTCACCGCTGACGTTGCCTCCGTTTTCGATACGCTTCAGTTCATCAAGTACGGCGGCGAGTTCCATTTTAAGAGCTTTATACACTCTCGGATTTCCTTCCACCATAATTTCTCGGTCGGTACACTTGCGGTAGCAATATTCTTGCTTTGTGAGTCCCGACAGCGCCACGATACGGTTTATCGTTTCGTGTTCTTCCGGTGATACCCGAAACCCTACGGTGATACATCTAAAGCGGTCGTGTTTATCTAAATTCTTAGCTGACATTTTGCGTTGGCTCCTTTCGGAAATTATTGAGCTTGTCTGGCATATCCGTCTGTGTGGACGGGAACAGATGAGCGTAGTTATAAGTGATATTGATACTTTCGTGTCCTACACGGTCGGCAATCGCCACCGCCGAATATCCCATTTCAATTAAGAGTGAAATGTGGCTGTGTCGCAGATCGTGGATGCGGATACGCTTAACCCCTGCTTCATCTGCGCCCCTTGTCATTTCTCGGTGCAGATAATTCTTTGTGATAGTAAACACTCGGTCGTTCTTTTGCAGACCGTAGATTTTTGCGAGAAATTCCTTGATTTCTTCTACAAGAAAATCGGGCATTTTAATCACACGGTTGCTTTTCGGTGTTTTCGGCTCGGTAATTACATCCCTGCCGTCAATGCGCTGATAGGACTTATTGATTGTGACCGTACCACGCTCAAAATCGAAATCGCCTGCGGTCAAGGCTAACAGCTCGCCCTCACGGATACCGCACCAATACAGCATTTCAAATGCGTAATAAGATATGGGTTTGTCCATCACTGCAAAGGCAAATTTCTGATACTCAACTTGTGTCCAAAAGAGCATTTCACGGCTTTTCGCCTTGCCCATATTGCCGACCTTAGCGGCGGGATTTTCTTTCAAGCCATAGAACTTAACGGCGTGATTGAAAATGGCGCTGAGCTGATTGTGGAGCGTTTTAAGGTACACGGGAGAGTACTTCTTACCGTTCTTATCACACCCCTTAATCATTTCATTCTGCCAAGCAATAACGTCTCTCGGCTGAATTTCGCTGATTTTGCGCTTACCGAAGTATGGCAGTATCTTTGTGCGAATAATATGCTCTTTGGTCTGCCAAGTGTTTTCTTTAATGCGATTCTTCATATCCACCGTATAGGTTTCAATAAAGCTCGCAAAGGTCATACTGAGGTCTGCCTGAGTTTTGTTCAAAAACTCACGTTCCCAAGCAAGTGCTTCACGTCTTGTCGAAAAACCTCGTTTTTGGCTCTGCTTTGTGCCGCCCTTCCAATCGGGAACACGGTACACAACTCGCCAAGTGTTTGTTTTTTCATCCTTATAGACAGCCATTTATATCACTTCCTTTCACTATTGGCTGTGCCGCCGTAGCAAGCTCGCTCGTAGAAATATTTAGCGTTGATTTTTCCTGCTACGGTTAAAAAGTTTTTTGCCGCAAGCTCATCATTGAGCCGCTTGACAATCTTGTAGGCGTAGGATTTGGATACACCCATTTCGGATGCCACTTCCTCAACAGTTAAATACAGTTTGTTTGCCATACGCTTTTCCTCCTTTTCTTTTTATTTGGTTGCCTGCCGTTCTACCCAAGTGCCGTTCCTGCCCCTGCTTTTTCAGCGGCGTTTTCTCGCTCGCTCCTTCCGGAGGTCTTGGCGGAGTATCCCACTCGGACGGTCATTCAGTTGTTGAATAAGTCCCCATATAACGTCAAAAATCAGAGATTTTATGCATAGTTTTTAGGAAAGAACTTTATTCTTTTCGCAAACTTAAACGCACCTGTTTAAGTTTTGCATCCTCATTATACTAAACAGTTATGTTTAAGTCAAGTGCTTTTAAGAAAAATATTAAACTTTTTTGTTATAGTTATCTTGACATATCCTAAACGCTTATGTTATACTATGTTTGCAGTAATCGCAAAGGAGTAAAAACTATGGCTATTGGAGAGAGAATTAGATTCATCCGCAATCTGCGTGGTATGACACAAAAAATACTCGGAGCAGCTATCGGTTTCCCCGAAAAGACCGCCGACATTCGTTTGGCACAATATGAATCCGGTACAAGAACACCCAAAGAGGATATTACGCTTGCATTAGCAAATGCTTT
>JBGVNA010000054.1:0-2405 GCA_045125175.1 Acutalibacteraceae bacterium | reverse complement strand
GCCGGTGTGGCGAAATCGGCAGACGCAAGGGACTTAAAATCCCTCGGTGGCAACACCGTACCGGTTCAAGTCCGGTCACCGGCACCAGAATGCCTTCCGCTTGCGCATTCGGGGGCATTAATTAATGAATAATGAATAATACGAGCTTTTTAAGATGTTCACACGATTTTCTGAGCAAGAGAATACAATTGTGGTTGTGTGTATATTCTGAAATATATCGTAATTATTCATTGTTCATTTTTTGTTTTGTCAAACAGCAATTGTTGCTTTAAAAATTAAAACACCATCCTATGGCGGTCATTAAACCGTAGGATGGTGTTTTTTATTATTCGTTTTCTTCCGTATCGTTTACGGTATCTTCTGCAGTTTCTTCAATGATTTCCTCATCGGTATTATCTGCTGCTGTTTCTTCTTCTGCGGCTGTTTCTGCGGGGATTTCATCTTTTGCATCAGCTTCTTCGGAAATATCCGTTGTTTCCTCCGAAATCTGCTCACCGATTTCAAGGTCAACGCTTGCGGGCTCATCATCGTTTTCGGCAACGGGTGCTGCAGGAACAAATACGGGGATGAGTGCCATCTTCTTTCTTCGCTTTGAGAAGAAAATTGCTGCAACGATAAGAGCAATAACGGTGAATGCCGAAACGCATGCGCCGATTAAAAGGCCGTCGGGCATATAGCTCAACTCAATTGAGTGATCACCTGCGGGCAGGTTGAAGCAGAGATATGCATCATTAAGAGCAATATAATCTTCCTTGGCAATTTCAATGCCGTCAATTTTTACTGTCCAACCCGAATCGTAGGGGATGGATGTGAAGAAAAGACAGTCGTTATCAACGCTGACGGTTCCTGAAATTTTTGTTTCCTCATATGAAGTAACATTGAGCTGACGGTTTTTAAGAATTTTATATCCTTTGTTGAGTGCATCATCATTTACATAATAGGGATAGAAATCAATATAACCGTATTCGGAGTCTTCTATGGTAATATTAACTCTTACTTCCTCTTCGGGAGTAACGATTCCGAGGTCATAGATATAAGGTTCATCTGTGGACTGTGTGAATTCGGTGTCATCTTTTATAATTTCAATGCTGTCAAAGTCTCTTGAATTTACATAAAGATAGCAGTGCTTGATTTCCTCTGTCTTGAGAACAAAGGTCAGTTCACCTTCTCCGTCGCCTGATTTAGTGTAATAAATATCGCCTGTTTCAAGACCGGATGTGATTTCATCCATGTTGTAATACTGGATATCATCAATTTTCATCATGCCGAAAACATCCGATACGCCTGTTGCATATTCAAACCAATCGCCCTGAACGGTGAACGGATTTGTAAGGTCGGAATACCAATCTTTAAGCTCGCTGTTGACCGCAAAGCCGACGGGCAGATAATAATCGTTCTGATACGCGGTGAATTTGCCCTGAGTCATAAGCTCGGTATAATAATCATTTTCAACAGTAACCTCAGTATCGTTATTAACAACATATTTTAATGCATGCATCATGTTGTAAACGGGTGTTTGAAGATAATAGGTGTAGCTGTTGATATAATTGCCGTAAACACCGAGGTCGCTCTGCGTATTAGCCATTTTCTCATATGCCATTGATGTGAATGTTGAAATGCCGTTGTAGCCGTACCAGGCGGGATCCATTCTTGCTCTGTTACAGGTCAGCTCCATGCGGTACATATCATCGCCTTCGCTATGCTCGTCAAGCTCTGCTTTAAGAGCACGGAAATCGCTGTAATCGCCCGTGTAATTTGATTTGAGCTGATCCATGCTGTAGCGGTCTGTATTTGCGCAGGCAACTTCGCCGATAACGCAGCAGAGAAGAAGAACCGCAACGGCAGACTGCTGATATTTCTTGTCCTTCATAAGCGCAAAAACAAGGCAGTAGGTAACGACAAAAATTATGCTGATAAGAACGGTTATTTCCTCAACATTCTTTGAACCGATTTCCTGAACAAGAATTATAAATGCAAGAACGGCAACTCCGGTGCCCAGAAGCTGTCTGCCGCTGAATTCATGCAGTCTTACAAAAGCCTTATAAGCAAGCACAAGAAGGATGAATGAATACATGAATGACCAGCGGTAAGGCAGGTCGTTGGGGTAATGGAAGCCGTGCCAGATGTAATTGAGAATATTAACGTTGAAGCTGAAATATATAATTCCGAGCAATGCAACATTAGCAACCTTTTGTTTTAAAGGTATTGATTTTGTGAAAAGATAGAGAGGAACGAGAAGCACCGTTGCAATGCCGCAGTAAACATTGGGAAGAACATCCTCGCCGCTGCTGCGGATTGTCGGCTTAACGCTCGCAAGGTGGTTTGCAAGAAAATCAAAAATCGAGTAATAGGATTTATAGGTTTCGGGGAAGGTGCCCGAGGTTGCAGAGCAGTTTTTAAGAATA
>JBGVNA010000053.1:0-3020 GCA_045125175.1 Acutalibacteraceae bacterium | reverse complement strand
GTTGGCATTCTAAAAAGATTACAAAATCAATTGTAGTCGCAGAAGAACTGATGATTATCGGCGGCGGTCACAGCACTTGCTTTGACTATACAGATACAATCATTAATCCTGCTTTGCTTGATTTTTACGGAGTTACCGCATAAAAATTATATTGACAACAAAATTTTTATATGTTAAAATATCTTAAATTTGAATACTAAAGGTTTTGATGGGGAGGGCAGCATAAATGCGCTCCATAGAGAGTCGGCGGTTGGTGAAAAGCCGATGTGCGGCAGATGCTTGTTGTAGCCCCTGAACCGAAGAGAAGAAAGTGCTTTGCATCAGTAGAACTCTTCCGTGATTGCTGCGTTAACGCATAGGGCTTGTCAGAGTCCAAAGAGCGGCGCAATTTGCGCAATTTGAGTGGTACCGCGGGTAGAATTTTTACTCGTCTCATTGATTATTAATCTGTGAGGCGAGTTTTTTATTTGCCTTACAAGCAGAAAGGATTGATTTCAAATGGCAAAAGAGCTTGCCAAGCAGTACGATCCGAAAAATGTTGAAGATCGTATTTATGATTTCTGGCTGAAAGGAAAGTATTTCCACGCCAAGGTTGAAAATGACAAAAAACCTTACACAATCGTTATCCCTCCTCCCAATATCACAGGTCAGCTCCATATGGGACATGCTCTTGATAATACTCTTCAGGATATTCTTATCCGTTGGAGAAGAATGCAGGGATATGATGCACTTTGGCTTCCCGGTACAGACCATGCATCTATTGCAACAGAAGCAAAGATTGTTGAAGCTATGGCAAAAGAGGGTTTGACCAAAGATGACCTCGGCAGAGAGGGTTTCCTTGTCCGTGCATGGGATTGGAAAGAGAAATACGGCGGACGCATTATTGAGCAGCTTAAGAAAATGGGCTCTTCATGTGACTGGGACAGAGAGCGCTTTACCCTTGACGAGGGCTGCAGCAGAGCTGTTCGTGAAGTTTTTGTAAGGCTTTACGAAAAAGATCTTATCTACAGAGGCAACAGAATGGTTAACTGGTGTCCTTACTGCAACACATCGATTTCAGATGCTGAGGTAGAGTATGATGAACAGGACGGCAATTTCTGGCATCTGCTTTATACCGTTAAAGAAACCGGTGAACAGCTTGAACTTGCAACTACAAGACCCGAAACCATGCTTGGCGACACAGCCGTTGCAATCAATGCAGAGGACGAAAGATATGCACATCTTCACGGATGCCATGTTATTCTTCCGCTTCTTAACAAAGAGATTCCCATTGTTTGCGATGAGCATGCCGATATGACCAAGGGAACGGGTGTTGTTAAGATTACTCCTGCTCACGACCCCAATGACTTTGAGGTTGGCAGACGCCACAATCTGCCCATGGTAAGAACATTTACCTATGACGGCTACATGACCGGTGCAAAGGATAAAGCAATTTATGACGAGCTTGTTGCAAGCGGTAAGGCTGCTGCGGATGAGCCCGAAGTTCTTGACTGCGGCAAGTATGCGGGAATGTCAACAATTGAAGCCAGAAAGGCAATTCTTGCAGACCTTGAAGCAGGCGGATATATCAAATATATTGAGCCTCTCAAGCATGAGGTAGGCACCTGCTACCGTTGCCACACCACCATTGAGCCTATGGTTTCAAAGCAGTGGTTTGTACGCATGGAGCCTCTTGCAAAGCCTGCTATTGAAGCTGTTGAAAAGGGCAAAACCGTTTTCGTTCCCGAACGCTTCACCAAGAACTATATGAACTGGATGAGGGGCACCCGTGACTGGTGTATTTCACGTCAGCTCTGGTGGGGTCATCGCATTCCTGCATGGTATTGCGCAGATTGCGGCGCAACAATGGTTTCAAAAACAGATGTTGATACATGTCCTCATTGCTCAAGCAAAAATCTCTCTCAGGATGAAGATACTCTTGATACATGGTTCTCATCGGCTCTCTGGCCGTTCTCAACTCTCGGCTGGCCCGATGAAACAACAGACCTCAAGCATTATTATCCCACAAGCACTCTTGTTACCGGTTATGATATCATCGGATTCTGGGTAAGCCGTATGATATTCTCCGCTCTTGAATATACGGGTCAGGTTCCGTTTGATACCGTTCTTATCCACGGACTTGTAAGAGATGCGCAAGGCAGAAAAATGTCCAAATCTCTCGGTAACGGTATTGATCCGCTTGAAATTATTGACCAATACGGTGCGGATGCTCTCCGTCTTACTCTTGCAACAGGCAACAGCCCCGGAAATGACATGAGGTTCTCAGATGAAAAGGTAAGCGCAAGCCGTAACTTTGCAAACAAGCTTTGGAATGCATCAAGATTTATTCTCATGAATATCGGAGATGATGAAATTCCCTGTGAGCTTCCCGTAAACCTTGCACTTGAAGATAAGTGGGTTATCAGCCTTGTTAACAGGCTTGCAAAGGATGTTACTGATAATCTTGAAAAGTTTGAACTCGGTATTGCCATTGCAAAGCTTTATGACTTTATCTGGGATGTTTTCTGCGATTGGTATATCGAAATTGCAAAAATCAGACTTCAGAAGGGCGGCGATGAGGCTCAGACCGCAAAGCAGGTTCTTGTTTGGGTTATGGATAAGATTCTTAAGCTTCTTCATCCCTTTATGCCTTTCATCACTGAAGAAATCTGGCAGACAATTCCCCATGATGGCGAATCGATCATGATTTCCGCATGGCCCGAATACGATGAAGCACATTCATTTGCTGCTGAAGAAGCTGAAATGGAAAGAATAATGACTGCCGTTCGTGCAATCCGCAACCGCAGAGCAGAAATGAATGTTCCACCCTCAAAGAAAGCCAAGGTTTATATTGCAACCGCTCATAAGGCAACCTTTGAGCAGGGCGGCGTGTTCATGCAGAGACTTGCAAGCGCATCCGAGGTTGAAATTGCAGACAGCTTTGAGCTTGAAGGTGCAGTTTGCATAGTTACTCAGGATGCCAAGATTTATATTCCCATGGGAGAGCTTGTTGATTTTGAGGCTGAAAAGGCAAGGCTTAA
>JBGVNA010000052.1:0-4015 GCA_045125175.1 Acutalibacteraceae bacterium | reverse complement strand
GAATGCGTAGAAACCATATTGCATAATTTTGCTTGATTTGCCTTTTTTGCCGCCGTAAAGCCAGATTGGTATTAGTGAGAGCACGGCAAAGCCTTGGGTTGCAAATTCAAACGAGTTGCCGAATATTTCAACGGGTATTGTCTGCCCTTCAAAGAGAATGAGGTTCATCAGCAGCATCGCAATAAGCTGCAAAACCCATGCAAACGGAAAGCTGCGGAAGAGATAGAACATAACGACCGTAAGGAATCCCCAGAATCCGTAATCCACAAAGCCGATAAACGATGCAATGCCGAGAACAACAAGCAACAGAACTGTTTTAACGATTGTTTTAGCAGTCTTGTCTTTTTTCGCCTTATCAATCAGAGTTATTGCAAGCAGACCGAAAAGAAGAGTGAACATGACATTCTGATGATACGGATAAAACCAGCTTCCGCCGTAGAAGAGATTGAACGGAATTTCGGAAACAAGCGCAAAGCCGAGCAGGCGAAGTATGTATTTTTTTAAGTTTGAGGTGTGGATGAAGCCTTCGGAAATCATGAATGCAAATATCGGGAAGGTCAGCCTGCCGATATAGGTCATCCAGTCGTTTCCGGGCACAACTTTTGCCCATAAATGGTCGCAAATCATAAATGCTGTTGCAAGAATGCGCAGCGCATTTGATGATAAACCGCCAAACGGTTTTCTGATAAGCGGGCTGTTGGTCGGGAGTTTTTTTATTGTTTCTTTATTCACAGTAACACCTTCTTATAGATTTTTAATGAATTTTTCGATTTCAACCCCGTTGACATACATTTCATCGAGTATTGCAATGCCTTTATAAACATGGACCTTAACAGTGAATTTGTAATAGGGATGAACGGTGAGTTTTTCGCCGATAAACATGGGCGGATTTGCGTCAAAAACCTTTTTGAAAAGACCGGCATCAATGCTTTTTTCAAAGTTGTCATACCAAGCATACGTTTTTTTGCTTGTGCCCAAATATTCGCCCGACTCGGGCTTTTCGTGCGAAAATGCTGAAATATAGGAAAAACCGTTTTCGTCGGTATTTATAACCGCATATCTTTCTGCGTCTCCGTATTTGTAGTCAAATCTGTTGTAGTCAAAACTGTATTTAATATAACAGCAAAATCTTACCTCATCAATAAAATCGCCGAAACACAGAGTTTCCGATGCATCGAAAGTGTGTTCCGTGCCCAATGTACGGACCACCAGATTGGTTACGGGATTAATCATGGCAAGAGCAAAAACAAAAATGAGCTGAATTGAAAACAGGATTACAACGGGACGGATTTTACGCATTTTCTTCAGCCTCCTTTTCTTTTGCTTTAAAGGATTTGGAAAGTCTGTAGTTGATAAAGAGCAGGGCGCCGCCCATTATAACGAAAGTTATTCCGCTGAAAACAATGTCAAAATTGCCTGCGATAAAAGTCAGATATATAACAATGCACAGCATTAGAAGTCCGAGATTAATGGTGAGCATTTTGGCTTTTCTGATGCCGCCGATGATGATAATTATGCTTGTTGCGAGCGCTACGGCGGTTATGAAAATGTTTGCAACATCAACGAAATCTCTTGTTAAGAATTGTGAAAACATAGGACAAAGGAAGCAGGAAAGGGCAGTAATTGCGGAGCAGAACGTAAATGCGATTTTAACGGAATCATTTTTTGTTTTTTTCTTTGATAAAAGTAATCCCGCAGCGACTGCTGCAGCAGAAACAAACGGGGCGATACCCGGGAATTCCAATGTCGGTTCATTTGTTGTAAAAGAGATATATCCTACCATAAAATGCTTGGTTTCTATGCAAAGCAAAACAAGAATTATCGCAATGCACGGCACGGAAATAAAACGAAAAGGGTAATGAGTGTCGGTGCCTGTGTCGGCAAGATAAAGCCCAGCAAGAATTCCGACAAGTGAGCAGAAAAGAGCGGGTGCGGCGGAGTCTGCCGTTTCAGCACTTATGATAACAAGAATAATGCTTGCACAAACCGTAACAAGCCAAGTGGGATAAATTCTTCTGTAGTCCTCTTGGGGATGTTTGAAAATATAAGTTAATCCTGCAAGGAAAAGTATGATTCCGATGCATAACGGCAAAACATCAGCGGGGTTCATTGCTGCATTGATAATCATGAACGAAACGGCTGCGTAGAATGCCGTTAATGGAAATACAGATTTCATGATAAACGCTGCTGGCAGAGTGAGGGCTGACAAAGTCGCAATGGAAAAATAAAAATCGAGGTCAATGTTAAACATACCGCAAACAAGTGCAAACGTTGCAGCAAGACCTGCTACCCATGCAACGGAAGCTCCTTCACTCCAGCCGATGCTGTTTTTCTTTTTTGCATATGCCCATGCGGCAATTGTGCCGCCGATGATAAGAGGTAAAAAGCTGAAAGCGGCAAGAAGAATTTCAGGAATATCGTTCCAGAAAGAAACAAGAATAATTATAAGTCCCGTTGCAGTCAGAAGGGAACCGAGAGTTGCAAAAACAATGCTCATCAGCTTTTGCTTTCGTTTATCGTTTTTTGGCGGTTCAAGACCAACCTTGCGTTTTTCACCGTATATCAGTTCTTCGATTCCTACCTCAAGCGCAGATGACAAGAGCTCCAGCATATCTATGTCGGGCTGTGTTCTGTCATTTTCCCAGCTTGAAATAGTCTGTCTTGTTACATTGATTTTTTCAGCGAGTGCATCTTGCGACAAGTTTTTTTCGCTTCGCAGTTTCTTTATGTTTTTTGAAACTTTTGCCATAGGCGGCACCTCCTTATATTATGATTTAATCATTTTTATCTTAAAAAGTCACGCAACAATGTGTTGCAATGATGTTTTAACATAAAAACGAGAAAAATGAAAAGGGCATACCGCAAAAAGGTATGCCCGAAAAATTTTCATTATACGCCCGAATAAGCGGAGAAGCCGCCATCAACTGCGAGAACAACGCCTGTGATAAAGCCTGAATATTGCTCGTCACAAAGGAAAACGAGCGCACCGGTAAGATCCTCGGGAACACCGAATCGGCGCATGGGTGTATGGGTTATAATCTTGTTTGAACGCTCGGTAAGTGAGCCGTCCTCGTTATAGAGAAGCTTTGCATTCTGGATTGTTGAGAAGAAACCGGGAGCAATAGCATTAACTCTTATGCCGACATCGGCAAAGTGAACAGCCATCCACTGCGTAAAGTTTGAAATAGCTGCTTTAGCTGCCGAGTAAGCGGGGATTCTTGTGAGAGGCTTGAAAGAGTTCATTGAAGAAACATTGAGGATAGTTGCGTTTTCTCTGCCGACCATATCTTTTGCAAAGCACTGTGTCGTGAGCAGTGTGCCGAGGAAATTGAGGTTGAAAACGAATTCAATACCCTTTGCATCAAGGTCAAAGAAGGTTTTAACGCCTTCTGCCTTTTCAGCCATATCCTTAAGCTCGAGGGTATCCTTGGTTGTTGTTCCGAGAGGGGAGTTACCGCCGGCACCGTTAATAAGAATATCGCAAATGCCGAGTTCTGCGGTAACCTTTGCTTTTGCCGCTTCAAGGCTTTCAGCCTCAAGAACATTGCAACCGACCGCAAGTGCAGTGCCGCCATCGGCAACGATTTCATCAACAACCTTTTGTGCCGCTTCTTCACGAAGGTCGAGTACGGCAACCTTAACGCCAAGCTTTGCAAGGTCCTTTGCAAAACCACTGCAGAGAACTCCGCCGCCGCCTGTGACAACAGCTACCCTGCCTTTTAAATTTTCATGAAACATTTTCAGTTAGCTCCTTTCAATTTCGATTGTCTTGCCGGATTTTGAGGATTCGTAGCAGGCTGCAACAATTTGTGCCGCTCTGCCGCCCTCAACGGCATCAATTTCAAACTTATCGCCTGATTTGAGGCGGTAATAATAATCGTCAATAAGGACGGAATGCCCCGAACCCCAATAATGCTGACCGTGATAAACAACATCGGGCTTTTGTGTTATTTCAGTTGTTTTTCCGTCAGCCGTGATTGAATAAAGCTTTTCACCTTCAAGGCGAAGCTTGCCT
>JBGVNA010000051.1:0-3457 GCA_045125175.1 Acutalibacteraceae bacterium | reverse complement strand
ATCTTATCGGCAAGGATATCAACGGATAAGGAGAAAAAATGAATTTACCCAATAAATTAACCGTACTGAGAATAATTCTTACACCTATATATTTGGCGGCAATGCTGATTGATTTTGAATATCACTATCTTGTTGCGGCTGCGATTTTTATAATTGCTTCAATCACGGATTTTCTTGATGGAAAAATTGCAAGAAAAAACAATCTCATTACAACTTTCGGCAAGCTTTGTGATCCTGTTGCTGACAAGATGCTGACTACCGCTGCGCTCCTTGCGTTTATGCAGCTCGGCTTGTGTAATATCTGGATTGTTATGATTGTTTTAACAAGAGAATTTCTTGTAACTTCATTCCGTCTTGTTGCATCGGCTCAGGGGATTGTTATACCTGCAGGTATATGGGGCAAGCTGAAAACTGCAAGTCAGATGATTTTTTCAATAATAATCATGCTGGCGATTCATTTTGTTAAACCCGATTATTTTAATGAATTTGCAACAGTATCCAATATTATGCTTGGCGTTACTGCTTTATTGACCGTTATTTCAGGCATCAAATATATGATTGACGGCAAAAAAGTAATTGACTTTTCCAAATAAACAACATATAATACAATAAATATAGAAATGCAATCGTCGGGTAGAGTAACCGAAATTTAAGCATATCAGAGAGGAAGCAGGCAGCTGAAAATGCTTCTTATGCGATTTTGGCGAAGTGCGCCCGCCGGCACGCAGGGGGAAATGAGTATCTCTGTGCGTATGGCTGCGTTAAAGCTATGGTTTGAGTTATAAACAGGAGTGGAACCGCGTTTTACGCCTCCGTAGTCTTTCAGGACTGCGGAGCTTTTATTTTTAAGGTGTGATTATATGTTTAAACAATTGAAAGAAGATATTGCTTGCGTCAAAGACCGTGATCCCGCCGCACGATCCGCAATTGAAATTCTTTTTCTTTATCCGGGTTTAAAGGCAATCAGAATGCACAGGCTCGCAAACCGATTTTATAAAAGAAAAATGTTTTTTGCTGCCCGTTGGATATCTCAAAGAGCATCAAAGAAAACAGGAATTGAAATTCACCCTGCAGTCCAAATCGGCAAACGCTTCTTCATAGACCACGGAACAGGAGTTGTTATCGGAGAAACAACTGTTATCGGCGATGATGTAACGGTTTATCAGGGGGTTACTCTCGGCGGTACGGGCAAGGATACCGGAAAACGTCATCCCACAATCGGCAACAATGTTATGATCGGTGCGGGTGCAAAAGTTCTTGGTCCGCTTGAAATCGGTGATAACACAAAAATTGCATCAGGAGCCGTTGTTCTGCATGATATCCCACCAAATTCAACGGCAGTCGGCGTTCCTGCAAGGGTCGTTAAACGAGAAGGAATGAAGGTTGACGACCTCGATCAGGTTCATATTCCCGACCCCGTTGCACAGGAAATTGCAAGACTTGAAAACGAAATATCAGAATTAAAAAAGCAAATAAATCAGGAGGAAAACAAATGAGAATTTTCAACACTCTGACAAGAGAAAAGGAAGAGTTCAAACCCATAAAAGAAGGTGAAGTTAAAATCTACGCCTGCGGTCCTACCGTTTATAATTTTATTCATATCGGAAACGCAAGACCGATCTGCGTTTTTGATGTTCTGAGAAGATATCTTGAATACAGAGGATATAATGTTACTTTTGTTCAGAATTTCACTGATATTGATGATAAGATTATAAAGCGTGCAAACGAAGAAAATTCAACATTCACAGAGGTTTCAGAAAAGTATATTGAGGAGTTCTGGACCGATGCAAAAGGACTCAACTTCCGCCCCGCAACGATTCATCCCAAGGCAACCGAAAACATCGAAAAGATTATTGAAATTGTAAAAGGTCTTGTTGATAACGGTCACGCATATGAGGTTGACGGCGATGTTTATTTCAGCCCCAAAACTTTCAATGAATACGGCAAGCTTTCACATCAGCCTCTCGAAGACCTTGAAGCGGGAGCGAGAATCATGGTTGGCGATATCAAGCGCGAACCCATGGATTTTGCGCTTTGGAAATCCGCTAAACCCGGTGAGCCTTATTGGGAGTCACCCTGGGGTAAGGGAAGACCGGGTTGGCATATAGAATGCTCAGCAATGGTTTGCAGATATCTCGGCGAAAGTATTGATATACATTGCGGCGGTCAGGATCTTATCTTTCCTCACCATGAAAACGAAATTGCTCAGAGTGAGTGCTTCACAGGTAAACCTTTTGCAAATTATTGGATGCATAACGGATATATTAATGTTGATAACGTTAAAATGTCAAAATCTCTCGGCAATTTTAAAACCGTTCGTGATGTTGCTGCAGTATACGGCTACGAGCCTATCCGATATCTTATGATTTCATCATCATACAGAAGTCCCATTAACTACAGCATTGATATCATTGAGCAGTGCAAAGCTTCTCTTGCAAGACTTTATACCTGCCGTGACAGCCTTGATTTTGAAATCAAGAACGCTGCAGATGGTGAACTTTCTGCAGAAATAAAGGAACAGCTTGACAAGAGAGTTTCTCAGTTCATCGAAGCAATGGATGATGACCTCAACACTGCCGACGGCATTGCCGCAGTATTTGAGCTTGTAAGAGATATCAACTCACTTGTTATCGGTAAGGGTAATTCAAAAGCTACCGCAGAATATGCCGCAAAAATTTTCGATGAGCTTACAGGCGTTCTCGGTCTTGTTTATAATCGCAAAACAGAAGCTCTTGATGAGGATATCGATGCTATGATTGCTGCAAGAACCGAAGCAAGAAAGAACAAAAACTGGGCCGAGGCAGACAGAATCAGGGATGAACTGAAGGCTATGGGTATTGTTCTTGAGGACACCGCACAGGGCGTTAAGTGGCATAGAGAATAATTTTATAAAGCAATTTGCCGCATCGGATTTAATTCGGTGCGGTATATTTTGTGTATTACAGAAAAATTTGTATATATTATAAAATAATACTTGCAATTTTATCTATGTTATGATATAATTCCAAGGCAAATCACACGCAAGGCTATTTTTATTAAGAGTGCGGTGAAAAAACCGTGTTAATATCAGGCTTTGCGGCGGTTCGTATCTGACATGATACAAAATTAACTTAGGAGGAAAAACAAATGTCAGTAGTATCAATGAAGCAATTGCTTGAAGCAGGTGTTCACTTCGGACACCAGACCAGAAGATGGAATCCCAAAATGGCTGAGTACATCTTCACAGAACGTAACGGTATTTACATCATCGACCTTCAGAAGACAGTTAAGAAGCTCGAGGAAGCTTACATGTTCGTTCGCGAAATCGCAGCAGAAGGCGGCGAAATCCTTTTCGTAGGTACAAAGAAGCAGGCTCAGGATTCAGTTAAGGAAGAAGCAATCCGTTGCGGTATGCCTTTCGTTAACGCACGTTGGCTCGGCGGTATGCTCACAAACTTCAACACAATCCAGAAGAGAA
>JBGVNA010000050.1:0-4746 GCA_045125175.1 Acutalibacteraceae bacterium | reverse complement strand
CCGTGGAATATCTCACGGCATAACAAAAAAGAGCAGGCTAAAACCTGCTCAATACATAACAAATTATATTAAACTTAACTATGAGGAAATGTAAAAAAAGAAAAGTGAGTATTCACTTGTGTTATGAATACTCACTATGGTCGGAGTGGCGGGACTCGAACCCACGGCCTTTTGGTCCCGAACCAAACGCGCTACCACCTGCGCTACACCCCGTTGCTTGAAAGATTATATTACATATTAAAATAAAAATCAAGTATTTATTAAAATTATTCGAAATAAAATGAACATAAAATGAAATAACCCTTGACTGATGTTTATTTAACATTCAGTCAAGGGTTATTTCTGTTCACTCTTGATATCTAACATCTTTGGATAACCTCTCTTTCTGCAGTTTATCAAACCTAAAATATTGGTTTGATATTTAGGTGAAGGCTTTAAAGTTTAATTTTTAAAGTCTTCAGGTTCTTACCTGTTCATCGGTATCACCCTTTCCTTGACTATAATATAGCATGAATTTCATACGTTTTCAAGACGGAATATTGTACAAAGTTGTTGCTTTTAGTTTATATAAAACAGAGATTTTTGTTTATAATAACTACATTTTGTTTTAAATTTGTTGACTATATAAAATATTTATGATATCATTATAATGTTGGCGGTTGAAAAACCGTCATTTTTTATTTTCTACCTACGGTTGAAATTTCTCGTTTGAGCGGTTATTGATTACTATTGGGACAACGGTGAAAACATTTGCATTTCCGAAACATAATCCAAAAAAATAAGAAAATCTTAAAATTCTTCTCAGTTGACATTACCTCTATGTTTTGTTAGAAATAAAAAGTTATATAAATGACAAAATCCGATAAAATCTGACAAATATAAGGTGTGAAAGAATGGACATTTAAAAATATCTTGCAGGAGCATTAACAAAACCGTCGCCGGAGGACAAAATTGAATATTTTAAAATTAAAGGAAGAGCATCCGGAAATGTTCTCTCAAATGCGCAGAAAAACATTCCTGCCGGCGGATATAATTACGAAGCAGATATCACAAAATTTTGGGAAGAATTTCAAAAGCTGAAAAAAGACTGCGGTTATAATCTCATGTTCAACACTATTATGATTAAGGTTCTTGCTGAAGGCTTAAAAGTCGCTCCAAGACTTAATGCGCACATGAATTATAATCACACAGCCTCATGCGGAAGACTTATAATTAAACCAAACATTGATGTTGCCGTTCCTCTTCTTCTCGAATCGGGCGAAACCTTCCCTGTGAAAGTCAGAAACGTTGAAAAAAAACTCTCAAAGAAACGCAGGAAGAGTTTGACCGCCTTATGAGAACACTTAAAACAACCGATACGGACCGTGTTCTTTTTGACGTTGTTCTCCAGAGAATAATAGGCTTCATTCTCAAAGGTAAGTTTATATCAACCGCCGCACAAATTGCAACAGGCTATGTCGGCAAATATAAGGTGGAAAAGCTCTCAGGTCTTTTTGAACATGCTCCTCACGATGACACATCTCTTCAGATTGATGACTTGAACGAAGGTACAGTCTGCCTTACAAACCTCGGCTCCCTTGATCACGGTCTTACAGGCAATGTTACTTATGCGCCCATTCTTTATCCTCAAGTTTTTATTATGTGTATATGTGCCATCCAAGACAAGCAATATGTATTTAAAAACGAGAAGGGTGAGATAGAAATCGGAACAAAGAAGGTTCTTCCCATAAACCTTATGTTTGATCACCGAATCGGAGGATTCAACGATGTTGTTCCATTCATTAAAAAGCTTGATGAAATCTTCACTAATCCCGAAGTAATCAAAGAGTGGTAAATACAGCAAATGCGACTTGTATGGATTGTTCCTTGCGAGCCGCATTTTTTGTTTTATTCATCCGCTCCCTCCTGCCGGTTTCTTACCATTGCACACTGTCTGTTTTGTTCGATTCCTTGAAAAGAAAAAGCTCCGCAACAAAAGTTACGGAGCTTTTTGGTGATCCATCGGAGATTCGAACTCCGGACACCTTGATTAAAAGACAAGCTTCAATATAGTCACGATGCTATATTTATCAAGGAAACCCACGATTTTTGTGCTACACTTTTGCTACGCTTTTGTATGTGTCGGTGTGGTTTCCTATGGTTTTGACATTGTAAAATATTTTTAAAAAAAAGTCAAGAAAATTTTAAAAAAATACTTGACTTCCACGCGTTTGTGTGGTATAATTTAATCACAGTCAAGGAGGTGAGAACAACGGAAACTAAAGATTGGGTCGGAGTTATTCTTACGATTTGGTCAAACACGGTAGCAACAATCGCTCTTGTGTTAAGTATCAAAGAAAAAAGAAAAACCGCTAAACGCTCCAAGCCTCGCAAGCACAAGCGTAAGCGGTAACTCCAAAGGAAGACGGGAGTGGAAACACTCCCCGATTCCTCCCTCTTTAGTCTATCCCAATCTTATGAAAAAGTCAACAATAATTTCAATTGTTCTGTTCGCTGTGTTCGCTGCTTTGGGATGGCTTTATTTCGATACGAACTATATGGGAATTTCCTTCCTGGTAGTATCTGCAATATTTGCCACTACAGCGTTGATCACTGCGATTAAGAACAGAAACGGAGCAAGCAAAGATGAGTAAAATCACAGAACGCAGAACAGCCGCCGGGATGTCCCGTTCCGAACTGTCCAGACAGTCAGGTGTTCCCCTTCGAACCCTCGAAGAATGGGAAGCAGGAAGAAGAGTCCCCAGAGATGTCTATCAGCTTGCCAAAGTTGCAAAGGCATTGAACTGTCTGATTGAGGATTTAATTATCCTTGAGGATTAAAAGAAATCGGTCACAGCTGCGAACTGTGACCGACCGAAACGACCGAAAGAACCAACACCAATTAATTCCAGCGGTCGTGAACATTTTAACACGGCCGCTCCAAAAAGTAAAGGAGCGATTTTATGAAAAAGAAATCCGTTGAAATCATTTTTACATTCAAAGACCGATGCCGTTACTGGCTCCGCTTTCCCGGTCTGAAAGAGAAGAAACTGAACGACCAAATTAAGAAGCTTCAATCAAAGCGAGCTGACGGTTCGGAGCTTATAACCAAACCGATGTTGACCGACAACGGAGAGCAAAGCGAGCTGACGGTTATTGATGTGTTTGTAACTCCATCGGGGTATGAATACAAATTCGGCAAAATTGCAGTGTCAGAAGATAGCGTTTTCTTCAAATAATTCCGCAAAATATTATAACTATACTTTTTGAGAGAGGTTTTTTGCCTCTCTCTTTTTTTTATGTAAAAAAAGGCGGAGCCGAAGCCCCGCCAGGTGTGACTATTATCGTTCTGATATTACTGCATCAGAAGTCTTTCAATGTACTGCTCAAAGGCAGATGAATAAATCACTCCGAGTTTCATCAGATACTGTGTGTAAGCAACGATGTTGCCCAGAGTAATCGGAGGGAGTCCATCGATGGCGATCGCTTCGCACACTTTGTAGATATGCGAAAAGAACATCAGAATATATTCAAGCATTTTTATACCTCCACAATAAAGGCATCAAAGCCAAGTTCCTTGAGTTTTGCCTTCAAGTCTTCAGCGTTTTTCTTGACTGAGTATGCACCGACCTGAACTTTGAAAAGTGTCTTTTTTTCGGTTGAGCCCGCTGCCGATGAAGAAGTAGGAGCTTTATTCAAAGCATCAAAATACTTCTTAACGTTGGCAAGGAATGTTGACCAATGAGGTCTGATGTATTCAGGACATTTCTTTGAAGGGTAGAAATAATTGTGCTGATATACATCTGTTTCGGGGTCAAGGTTATGCTTATCGCAAAGATAAGCAACGAGTTTGGCGGTTGTTTCCTCGCTTATAGCTCTGTTGCCGATGCACTCAATAGCAATCGTGTCAAGATTGCCGCCGATGGTTGAACCGTCTTTTCTCTGTGACTTCCTGCGAGTGCTGCCGTCTGTTGCGTGCCAGCCTCTCTCGTTATCATTGAGAAGCTGCCAGATGTGTTCGTCATAAACATAGTAATGAACAACTACACCCGACATATTGCCGTTATACGTGGCTCTGGAATACTGTTCGGCATCGTTTGTACCCTTTGCTTCATTGATGTCGGCTGTGTTGTGTACCGTGATGCCCTTCGGCTTGCCCGAACCGTCATTGAGCTTCTTGCAAGGCTTCATAGGCTGTCCTTTTTTGCACCACGAAGCTACATTCTTTTCTGCCGTGAGACTGTTGGGAATAATCTTCTGATTGATTACCAGTCCATTCGGAGTGGTTATCTTTTTGTCAGGAACAAGGAATGCCATTATTCCTCACCTCCGCCCGGCTCGATATAATTCATAGCCCTGTCACTGTCGGATATGCCCTTGGTCGTAGGGTCAACAATGATGCCGAGTGTTGCAAGTGCCGCCACGGCCGCATAAAACAGGTCAAGAACCGTCTCTTTGGTGATTGAGGGAACAACACCAAAAACAGCAAGAACAGCGTAAACGAGAGCCACAATGGTCGGGAATGCCGTAATCCAAACCATAGGATTCTTAAGCCTTACTTTCCAATTGATTTTCATCTGTTATCATCCTTTCTTTAATCCCGCATAATACTCTGCGTACATTTCGGGATGGAGTTTCTTCTGTCTTTCAATGAGCTCCCGCTCTTTTTCATCAGACATAAGGTTGATATCAAGGACGGGAACATTGCCATGTCTTTCGGTTCGGACGAACTCACGACAAGGATATTCCTTGCCGCCAAGTTCAACC
>JBGVNA010000049.1:0-7059 GCA_045125175.1 Acutalibacteraceae bacterium | reverse complement strand
CCGTGACCCATAATGTGGTTGCAGTCCATGCACTTACCACGGTTTCCGTCGGTTATGGAGTCACCCGAAAACAGCACAACATCATTTTTGTTAAGCTTCATAAAGGAATCCTCACTTTCTTTCGGATTATACTCCTGCTATTTTAAATTTTATCATTTTATATAGAAAAAATAAAGGTCATTATTAGAGAAAAAAGTGTCCTTATTTGCAACAAATGAGTTGAAATAGCATCCGCAATAAGTTATACTGTGTGTAAGAGGCGGTGATTGTTATGAGAAATGACCTTATAGAAAGACTTATCATGCACACATATAAAAATCCATCTTTTTTGCTTAAAAATAAAAATGATGATGAGAGAATCATCATTGAGGGCTCCAAGTTAATGAAAAAAGAAAAGCTTATTGCGGTAAGAGCCGATACAAATACTAATCATTTTCCGGAACACAGCCACGATTATGTTGAGATCATTTATATGTATCAAGGAACAAAAACCAATATTATAAACAATGAAACCGTTGTTCTTAATAAGGGAGATATTCTTTTTATGACCCAGAATTGCAGGCAGGAAAATCTGCCTTCAACCGATCAGGATATAGCGGTCAATTTCATTGTTCTGCCTCATTTTTTCGAGAAAGCTCTTGAAATGCTGAATAGTGAGGAATCATTGTTGCACAGTTTTATAATTCAATGCTTGCGAGGCGATAACGGTAAATCAAGCTATCTTCATTTCAAAGTTTCAGATGTACTGCCTGTGCAGAATCTTATTGAAAATCTTATCTGGAATTTGCTTGATGACCGTCAGGAGCAAAGAAATATAAACGAAACAACAATGGGTCTTATTTTGCTTCAGCTTCTCAGTCATATTGATGACCTTGATTATAACGGCGACGACAGCAGCCTTATATTCCACGTACTGAAATATATTGAGGCGCATTTTGCGGGCGGCAGTCTTACAGAGCTTTCGCAGATGCTTTTTTACGATTTCAATGCACTGTCAAAGCAGATTAAAAAGCTGACAGGTAAAACCTATACGGAGCTTGTGCAGGAAAAGAGAATGTCGCACGCCTGTTTTCTTCTTGAAAGTACAAACCTCGGAATTTCGGAAATTTCGCAGCTTGTAGGTTATGAAAACATCAGCTATTTTCACCGTGTTTTTCGTAAATTCTACAGTATGTCGCCCAAAAAATACAGGGATAAAACGGGTGTCAAATAAGAAATTGCGGTATAATTCAATTCAGCGAATAAGGACACTTTTTCAACTAAAATGTGTCATTTACTTCTCTGTCCCTTAATGATAAAATTAAGTTGTATATTGGCGGAAATATACTGATTAACCCAACAAATATGTACTGGAGTTAATATGAAAAGATTTATTTCAATTATTCTTGTAATGGTTATGATGTTTGCATGTGCTGCACCTGCATTTGCCGTTCAGGCTGAGCCTGAGCAGACAGCTGTATCTTCTGCAGAGGAAGAAAACGGCGACAGTGTGTTCATTGTTTTCATAGATAAACTGTTTGCAAAAATCAGAGCATTTTTTAACAGTGTGAAATATTATTTCATAATAAAAAAAGAAGGCGTTCCCAACACTATGAACAAAAACGCAATACATATGCTCAAATCGGTTGAAGACGCTATAGGCGACAGCTTTATTATCACAACCGAGGATGGCAAGGTTATTGTAATTGACGGCGGTTATAAATTTGAAACCGATTACTTCATTCAGTACCTCAGGGCTGTTACGGGGAAGATTGTGCCGAAAATTGACGTTTGGTTTCTGACTCATCCCCACACTGACCATGTTCAGGTTTTCAACGAAGTGGCTGAAAACCGCACAAATCAGGTAAGATTTGACAAGGTTATTCTTAAATATGCTCCCTATGACTTTTACGCTTCAATTAACTCAACGGAAGGTGCGGAAATGGTGGGCGAGTTTGACAGAATAAGTAAGGCTTTCCCCGAAAAAGTTCAGATTATCAATGACGGCGATATTTTCAATATCGGCGCTGCAAAAATAACCACGCTTTTCACCTTTGACCCTGCTTTCACAAACGTTAATGATGCCTCTTTGATATTCCGTATGGATTTGGGTGGAAAAAGCGTGTTGTTTACCGGTGATGCCGGTGTAGTCTCGGGCAACAAGGTACTTGCAAACCCCGAATATAAGGAGCTTCTGGATTGCGATATATGCAAAATGTCACACCACGGACAGGCCGGTGTAACGAAAGAATTCTATGAAGCTGTCGACCCCGAAATCTGCCTGTGGCCTACGCCTTCATGGGTGTGGAACAACTCACATGAATCTCTTGTGCTCCTGACGCCTGAAGTTCGTGCGTGGATTGAAGAAATCGGTGTAGAGAAAAACTATCTTTCCTGGCAGGGCTCGCAGGTTATATATCTGGATTAATTGACACCCGGCACCGAAGAAATACTATAACAGAATACGGGCGATTGTTCATGCATTAATACTGATGGGATGATAAAAAAGTGCGGGCAAATCAAATTGCTTTTCGTTATATTAAATAAGTAATTCAATCGTAAGGTATTGTTATGAATCGGTCGAAAAAATAATCGCAACTTCTCAAATTACGAGCTTGCAAAAATTAAAAATTATCATAAAAGGGTGATTGCTTTGAAAAAAATTCTTTCCGTTATTCTTTCGTTTATTTTCCTTTTCCCCTCGTATCTTTTCAGTTTTCTGCCGTCAAAAGCAGATACGGATTTTGCAATTGAGGCAATTGCAGCTGTGTCCGTGAGCGGAATTGAAAACGGTATTATATTGGAAAAAGCCGAATTTGATTTCGGCAATGCCGATTGCGGCTGGTTCAATTATTACGGCATCATCTATAAATCCGACGCATATATGAAAGGCGAAATCACATATAAGCTCAAAGGTGAACAGTATTCCGAGGAATTCTTCCTTGAACCTTCGGACGGCACAAAGCCTTTTTACAGCTTTATTGACGGTGTGCTTGATAAGACCAAATCAAACACTCTTTGCAAAATAACGCTTGAGCCTCTCGACAAGGATACGGCGGTGTTTGAGCTTGTCGGCGTTGACGTGTTCATCCGTGAGGTACCCGATAAAAACGTTTATCTTCAGAACAGCGAATATAAAATCGGTGTCAATCTTCTCTGGGGTGGCGCACTGGATTACCTTGAAGACCTGGATTCCGACGTGCAGGCGGTTATGGTTGACGGCTTAACCAAGGTTGATTCGGATGCTTCGGAGAGATACGGTGTAAAATCCGTCAACAATAACGTTAATCTCATCAACCGTCACGATACGGGCAGACTTGTTCAGCAGTCCTACTACGGCACCTTTGATTGCGATGCTTATAAGAGCGCCATGTACGGCGAAAACAAGTGGAATTATAACCCCGTGCAGGGCGGCAATCAATATAACGAGAGCAGCAAAATAGTTGACCTTGTTGTGGGCGATGACTATATCTATATCAAGTGCAGACCCCTTGACTGGGCAAAGTCTGCGGCAGATATCACTCCGTCGTATATGGAGGCAACCTACAGCATCTGCGACGGCGCCGTTGAGGTATCCTGCAGATTCGTTGATTTTTCGGGTTATCCCGAATATTACACAACTCAGGAGCTTCCCGCCTTTTACTGCATAGAGCCTTTTAACAGATTCGTTTATTACGGCGGCGATGCACCCTGGACCGGAGATAAAAATTACTCATATGAGAACAAGCTTATTTTCTGGCCCGATGCAGGATACCCCAATTTCCAGGCAACGGAAAACTGGTCGGCATTTATCGGCGAGTTTGACGACAGCTTCGGAATCGGTATTTATACGCCTCACCACGGAAATTTCCTTGCCGGCGTCCTGGCAAGGGAAACCACCACAGATAAAGACCCGTCCGTAGCACCGCAAACATCATATATTGCGGCTGTTAAGCATAACACTTTCCGAAGCTTCGTTCCGAGCGAATATAATTACTATATCGCAACCGGTACGGTTGACGAAATGCGTGAAAGCTTTGATAACCTGAGGTGATACAATAAAAAGTACTTTCGCTTTTTCTTGTATTTTTGTTTTCAACAGCAATGCATTAAACCGACACCGTTAAGCCATTAGTTAATTTCACATCAACACAAGCAGTATCAATGTTAAATTCGCAAGATAAAATTCGGTTGTTAATGATAGCTTGAAACAATGTGCGTTTAACTGCCGTTAACAATTTATTCATTGAATCCGTTATGAACACTCGTACCAGAAAAAGCAGTTACATCTTTTGATGTGACTGCTTTTTTGTATATAAGCAAGGGATTCGAAAGCCCGTTAAGAAAACCTTTCGGGGAAAGATTTTTAGGGCGTGGGACTACTCCGTGGTAAATTTGACAAACAAGCAGCACACAACGAACACACAGAGAAATTATACTTAAATATCTCCTTGCTATCCAGTATTGCAAATAATTATTTATTGAAGTATAATATATACGGTGATGATTATGAAATCAAGAAATCTTCTTGCTGAAATTTCAAGACAGTTTTTTAAAGAGCATAAAATATATAAATACAGAATGAAGAAAGTAACTGAAATGTCAGATGATGATGTAATAAGATATTGTCATTGGTATTATGAAGAAAACCATTTAAAAGAAGAATGGTGGGCATTCAGAGAGAACATAGAAAGCAAATACAAATTCTGTCAATATTATAAAGAATATATTGATGACGAATGTTGCGAAAAATTACAAATGATTTTAAATAATTTTCCTATCGAAACAAAGTATTCTGATATTGATAACGAAAAATTAAAAGCAAGTTGTGAAGATTGTAAATATTGTTGGCAGAATTGATAATTAAAGCCATAAGAACTAAGCTGTGATGGTTTTTATTTTGTCAGGTATTCGAAAGTCCGTAAAAAAAGCACCTGTTCCGAAGAACAGGTGCTTTTAATTTTGAATTATGCGCCTTCTTTAAGCTCTCTTTCGAGCCAGATGCAACCGATATCCATTGCATTATAGAGACCCTTGCGCTCAGCTTTCTTAACAATTTTATCCTTCATTCTTACATCGGGATCGGTGTTAACAAGCTGAACAACAACTCTGTCTGCAACCTCAACGCCTTTAACCTCACGGGTGCTTGTTATCTGCATTATAACAACATAAGGGTCACTCATATAGCCGTAATAAACGGTTTTTCCGCTTCTGACAAGCGGTCTGCCCTTATACATAAGGAACTTTTTCTTTGCCATAATTTCACTCCTTCAAGATTATTTAATTCCGAGATAGCACTTAACCATGGCCTGAAGAAGTTCATCTCTGTCGAGCCTTCTGACAAGACTGCGTGCATTATTGTGTGTAGTAATATAGGTCGGGTCCTCGGAGAGGATATAGCCGACAATCTGGCTGATTGAATTATAACCCTTTTCATTCAAAGCTTCATAAACGGCAAGAAGATTTTTCTTCATCTCAACCTCATTTTCGTCCTTGATTGAAAATTTTATTGTTTTATCAGTCATTTCGGTCACCTCCGTACCTCATTATTATATAACACCTTTTAAAATAAAACAAGGTTTTTTGAAAATTTATTGATAAATGTTTACAATTCAGAAATTTACGCTCTGAGTGTAACGCCGATATTTGCAAGATTTGCAAGAATAGTGTCAATCCAGCCCTGAACCTCTTCCATTTCAAGAGTTCTGTCCATTGCGGCAAACACAAGGCGCACGGTAATGCTCTTTATGCCGTCCTTTTCATAGGTATCGATAACCTTTGTGCTTTCAAGCTCTGCAAGGTTGAGAGCCTGCCAGCAAGCTGCGATATCGGAATACTTTGTATTTTCAGCAAGAACAAGTGAAAGGTCATAATAAGTTGACTGCTGTGTACTGGGTTCACGGAAGTTGATTGAATTTGCATCGATTGCACTGAAATCGTTCATATCAATTTCAAAGCAAACTGCAGCGGCTGTTTTATCAAGCTTTGCACGATTTGCGGGATGAAGCGCACAAAGAACACCGACCTTTTTGCCGTCAATGAGAATTTCAGCTGTGTTCTTGGGATGCTGCCATGCGTGAGCGGGAGCAACCTTTGCATAGCCTGCATTCTTCTGCTTGATGTTGCCTATGATGCAGTTGATGATTTCAACAGCCTTAAGATATGCAGCCTTCTCGTTGCCGCTCTTATCATAGATAACCGCACCGAGATGCTTTCTTTCGTTGCAGAGACCGTCAGCGGTTGTTCCGTCAACAACTCTGCCGATTTCAAAGATGCTGTATTTATCGGCAAAATCCTTGTTTTCCTGCGCCATAACAAGAAGTGTGGGAAGCATTGAATTACGGAGAACACCGTTATCCGAATTCTCGATATTAAGAACCTTTACGTTATCCTCAACCTCAATGCCGAGCTTCTTGAACTTTCTGCCGTCGCACCATATATATGAATGAACCTCGTGGAAACCGTATTTCTTAACAAGAATATCCTTGATTTCGGCATCCTCGAGCCTTGCATAATCGTTGGGAACAGGCTTCAGGGGGCTTCTTGTGGTTGAAATGTTGAAGTTATCGTAGCCGTAAATACGGGTTATTTCTTCAATGATATCAGCCTTGATTGTAACATCCTTTGTTGCACGCCATGAGGGAACCTTTACGGTATAATTGCCGTCTGCATAGTCAACGCCGAAGCCGAGAGCTGTGAGGGTTTTGTTAATCTGCTCATCGCTGATGTCAATGCCTGTGTAGCGGTCAACATATTTCTTATCAAACGAAAGGCTGATTTCAGGATATTTTCTTACATATTTATCGGTAAGCTTTGAAGCAACTCTTGCGCCGCTGTCGATATCCTTAACAAGCTTTACGAATCTGCCTACTGCGTCGAGAGTAAGCTCGGGGTCAAGCATTTTTTCATATCTTGCGCTGGCATCTGTTCTGTGGCCAAGCCTTGATGATGATTTACGGATGCTTACACCGTCAAAGTTTGCACTTTCAAGCACAACGGAGCCTGTATCATCTTCAATTTCGGATTCAAGTCCGCCCATAATACCTGCGATGCCGACGGGTGTATCACCGTTGCAAATCATGAGAGTTTCTTCGTCAATAT
>JBGVNA010000048.1:0-3791 GCA_045125175.1 Acutalibacteraceae bacterium | reverse complement strand
ATATTTGCGGTACATTTCCGTTGTAATCAAGCTGATTTTATCGGTAACTGTGCCATGTCCTTCGAGTCCATCATCTGTAAGAAGATTTACAGTGTGCGAAATGATGTTATCCTCACTGAGCGTTTTTTCTGTAAACTCTTTGAGAAATTCACCGTTGAGGTATTTACGAATGCTGCTGTTCGCGTAGTTGCAGGTATCATCATCGAATTTCATCACCTGCGGAAGCAGATCTTTAAAGAGAACCGCCGTGCCGTTTTCTCTGTGCTCAAGAACAATAAGCTCCGTTTCGTCAATCTTGAAGATTGCGCCAGGTGCATAATCCTTCAGCTGCTTTTTCTGATGAAGATGCTCTTTGAGGTCGGCAGGATTGATGCGAATAAGAATCTCTTCTCCGCTACTCTCAACCTCTGCCTTGATTGTTGTTTTGATTTTCTGGAAACACATTGTTTTTTCCTCCTTTATTTTTTTGCGTAATTTTTCTCGTTTTTTGTCATTTATTTATAAACGACAAAGCGAGTGATTTGATGAAAATTAATGTTGTTGAGGCAGTCTCTTACCGAAAGCCTCTTGCAGTTACCGAAATATTGTCATTACCAAACGGGGAGGCTTTTTCTATCTGTCCGCGGTGCAAGATTACACTTGAAACGGAATATCAGAGTTACTGCGACCGCTGCGGTCAATGCCTCGATTGGGATGATTTCGATAATGCGAAAATAGTAGAATGGGGTTAAGAGGTCAGCCCTCCAACTTCGTCAGCTCTATAAGCGCCGCCGCAACATTTTGCATTTCTTCAATCGTGAGATTATGCTCTTTAATTGCTTGCATTGCAACTGCAACCGTAACCGTCTGACGTATTTCGGGCTTGTCACCCAAGGTTAATTGTAACGGTTCGGAGGCTTTCACTTCGACCTTAACAACATCCGACCACTGCTCAATAAAATATACAATCGCTTCTTTAATGCCGATAATATCTTTCTCGGCACTGCTCAGCAGCTGAGCAATAACTTTAAGCTCCAACATCTTCAACAATATCCTCCGTGTTGAATTTGTTGATGCTGTCAGCTATAAGCTTTGCGGCTTTTTCTTTTATACCGATAAAATTACCGTAATTATTTATCACCACAACAGCAGTTCCCCTGACATTTTCATCCACTATGCTTGTAGCTTTTTCATTCATTGAAAGCCTGTCCTGCTTTGCCGCTACAATAACACGGAATTTATCATCATTGATATGACATCGGAGCGACTTCGGCTTCAAGCTGACTTTACTGTGAATTATTTCCTTTACGCCGTTTTCGTCCTTAACCTTTGAAACATGGGCAGGTTTAAACGGTGGTATAACAACCACATAAAGCTCTTTGGCCATATAGATTCTCCCTTCTTCGGTTATATTGATTCCTGCTTGTAAAAGTTGATTAAAAAATCTTGCTTCACCGCAATGTAAAACGCTTATTTCGTTGTTATAGTGAAAGCAAGAGCGGCAGCATTGGTGACAAACGGTCGCGCCTGAACAGTTAACAATGCTGTTAACCTCTTTACCGCATCGCGCGCATATGCTCATCTGCAACCGCCCTTTCGCCAATCGTTTATAAGCTTGACTTCGTGCGTTGCAACCTCATCATTACATTCCGGTCCATAAAGCCAACGCATAAAAGCTTTGTTGCTTTTGAGAGCGTTTCTTATAAACCTCAACACACGATGAACGAATTTCACCATTATTGCCGGGCGAAACTCAATATAAACGAAGTAAAGGAAAAAGAATATAGCTCCTAATCCGCTGAGAATAATTGAAAACCAGCTTGTAAGATAGTTAACTATAAAATTCATCGTTTCTTCTCCTTCGGTAAATTGAGTTCTTTAGAAAAGAAGCTGTTTTTCATGGTTTTATATGCTTCTTCAATCGCCTTCGGCTCTTCGCTGCCCCTCTGACAGTATTCGGTCATAATAAGCGGGCACGATTCGCACCTGTGACGTTTACAGAAAGCATTTACTTCCTGCGCCTTCTGCTGAATAGATTTACGTTTCATCTTTCTCAACCTCCGGAAGCAAGGATGAAACAGCCGCAAGAGCCTTATTAAGCTTTTTTGCCGTTTCTGCATCAACCGAAGAAATGATAGCTTTCATTGCATCAATATTTTTCTGCACTTCCTCATAATAGAAAGAGAATTTGAGAACATCGGGATTTGCAGTAACCTTGGAGCTTTTCTCAACGGCGGCAAGCCTCTCGGCAGAAGCCGCTTTTTCTCTTTCTGAGGTTTCAACAACAGCTTTATATTTCTCTTCAAGCTCGGCAATCTGCTTTTTTGATTTCTCCTCAGCAGCAGAAACTGCATTTTTCTTATTTTTGTCAGCCTCTGCGAGCTTGGTTTTAAGCTCCGCATCGGCCCTTTTGCGCTCAGCCTTAACAGCATTTTCTGTCAGCTTAGCAATCTCTTCGGGCGAAAGTTCACGCACGGCCGTTTCAACAGGTCTCTCCTGCGCTTCTTTAAGCTCCTTCTTGAGCCTGATTATTTCTTCATCCTGTTCGTCAATCATATTGTCCGAATCAGCACATTCTTCTTTAAGCTCCGCATTTTCTCTCTGAAGCCTCTCGTTTTCCGAGGTTGCGAAAGTCAGCTGCTCCTCCACCTTTGCAAGCTTTTCAACAGCTTCCTTCATTTCACGGGTTGACATTTCGGCAACGTCGTTATTTTCGAGAAACTCTTCACGTTCAAGGCGGGGAATTTCCGAAAGTATTTTCAGTTTTGTAATGCCGAGATTTGCATTTGACTGCAAAACGGATTCTCCGAGATTTTCAAGAGCCTGTATGTAGTTATAAGCTTGTCTCTGTCTGATGCCGACAGCATTTTCAACATAATCCTCAAAGGTCTCAAAATTAAGCTCCGTGTAAAGTTTTTTATCCCTCATCTGCTTCAAGCCTTTGCTGAATTCAACTAAAGCTGAAGCAGCGAGTTCACCGTTTTTGCGGATATCGAGATGAAGCTCAACAGCTTCTTTCTGAATTTCGGTCATATTTGAATTAAACAGTGATAATCCTTCCATTTCTTGTTCTCCTTATGCTGATTTTTTCTGTACCTTTTGGAATTCTTTGTTTCTCTTCATTGCCCACGGCATAAGCACATCCTTTTCCCATTTATCAACAAAATCTCTGACCTTTTTGGGGATAGTATGAGAATATTCTTTGTTTTTGCCGTGCCTTTCGTTGCCGTAACCGTGAAGCTGAACTTCTTTGGGGATTTTTTCGCTGAAATCAATATTCAGCGTGTAATAGCTTCTTTCAGGGCGACGGTAGTGACGGACAAAGAAGATAATCTTCAGCCCTTCTGCGTGAGTCTTTCCATAACTTCCCACGCAATGGCGTAATATCTGCCCTTCTTTTAGAAGCTCCGCCTCTGCGTGAGGAAGAAGGATACAAAGCTCGCCATCTGTCCACTCTATCGGGTGATATTTTTTAAACACCGAATCAAACTTCTTTTGAAGTTCCTTGTCTTTTGATGCTTGTATGAGTTTCAAATCCTGTTCGTGGGCCTGCATAATATTCCTCGGAAATCTTTCCTCATATGTCAAAGGTCTCTCGACGCCTTCAGCTTCAAGGTAATTTGATAACATCCGCCAATGGTCAACAAGATAATCAAAAGCCCTGGAATTTGACGGATATTGTTGTTTTTTTACGTATCTGTCAATTTGACAGAAATCTAAATTCGTTACTTTTTTATCTTTAATTGCCGTCACAAAAGCTGCAACAAAATCCTTATCCGATTGGTCAAACATGCTTGCCGTCAGCGGTAGCT
>JBGVNA010000047.1:0-19836 GCA_045125175.1 Acutalibacteraceae bacterium | reverse complement strand
GGCAGGTGCTGTAATCAGTGCGAGTCGCCTGCGGAATATGCGTGGCGAAAGCGTGATGTGGATATGGCTATTTTGCTTGAAAAAGCAATTGCAAATGAGCTTACTGAAACGGAGCGCAAAACGGTTACGGAGCACTGGTTTGATTTTAAATCGCTGACGGAAATTGCCGATAAGAGGGATGTGAATCCGTCTGCGGTTAACAGAACGCTGTCCCGTGCTAAGGAAAAGCTTGAAAGGGTTCTCGGCTATGCGGTGTGTTATCAGCAGAATCAGAAAAACGAAAGTATTATCCCTGTTGCGTTGGGCAGAGCGAGAGTGATAGCGGCGGCGCGAAATGCGGTAGGCGGAGATTCGGGTGACAGGATAACACGCCTTCGCCAAAGTCAGAATCTTACGAAAGAAATTCTTGCATCGGCATTGGGTATAACCGCCGAACGGCTCGGTAAGCTTGAGCGGGGTGCGGAGCTTATGGGCGATGAAATAACGGCATTCAGTGAGTTTTTTAATGTAACTGCGGATTTTATTCTGAAAGGAGAAACGGATGAAGGATAAGAAAACTTTGAAGGAGCTTGGAAAAGAATATGAAGCGGCGGCAGCGCAGGTAAAAAGAAGGATAGCGGAAAAAAGGCAGCAGCTGAGAGGATTGAAAAACAGTGTGTGTTCAAATGAGGCCTATGAAATCAAAAGGGAGCTCCAGCTTCTCTATGCGGAACACAGAGAGGCAAAAGAAATTGCGGAATATCTGAAAAGCTATTATGAACCTCATTCGGGTCGCAGAGAGCTTTTTGACTATTAATTTTGCAAAAATACTTGACAAATAAGGATAAGTTCATATATAATTACTCCTGCGCTTGAGCGGCGCAGAGAAGGACGTTTAGCTCAGCTGGTAGAGCATTCGCTTGACGTGCGAAGGGTCAGCGGTTCGAGTCCGTTAACGTCCACCATTAGAAAAAGCCATTTCAGTTTTCTGAAATGGCTTTTTAATTTATTCAGAACGCAAACATAAATCTGCCGCCGGGAGCGACATCTCCGTTTCGGTAGAAATCCATGATATCCCCGTCGGATTGCATATTATCGGAAAGCTTGAAGTTGAAATGAACCTCTTCGTCAGATGAAAGACCGAGCGTATTTCTCGGAACAGAAAGCTGCATAACGTTACCGTTGGCAGTGTATTTTGCCGTGCCTGTTTCTTCAAAGCTCCAGCCGCCTGTTGATTTTTCAATTTTAACGGTTGTTTCGCTTGCGGAATCACGGTTGATTATATACTCAAAACCTTCCCAGTTTGCGGAATTACCCGTTGAATCCGTGTCGATAAGTATTCTCATCCATGCATTGTCGGTGTTGGGAGTTATATTATCAACAGTTTCAATCCGGAAATAAATGTTTTCGTTGTCATAGGTCACCTTTACGCTTCTGAAATCGTTGCGCATGGTGTCATTTTTATAGTGCAGACCTATCCAGCCGTCTGCATCCCTGTTACGGGTGCTGCCCGTATAATGGAAGTATTCGTTTTTAACCGAATTCCACTGACTGTCTGCACCGTATATATCAATTGTCTGCCCGCCGATTGTTTCTGTCGGTTTGCTTATACCCTTGAATCTGCGGATGTTAGCGCAAAGCTGATAGTAATAATGGTCTTGCATTATGCCCGCTGACGGCTCGATATCACGGCTGTATTCATCGCAGAACTGGTCGGGGAAAGCGTTTTTTGTTCCCATCCATGTTTCATGTCTGCCTGCAATCCATTCGTTCCATCCTGTAACAAAGATAAAATCAGGGTCGCATTTGATGGCGTAGTCCCACTGCTGCTGAAAATTAAGACCGTAGAGCATTGCGTTTTTTGCTGATGAATCAACGGTTACGGTTTCATTGCCTTTTTGATATGAATAAGAATAAGTGCCTTTTGTAAAGCTTCTGCCCTGAACGTTGCCGCCGTTATTCATGGCAACAAGCTGACCGTCTGCAGCGTTCTGAGCAACAGAAACGCACATTTGCTCCGGCTTACCGAAAAGAGATGTGCCGTATTTTGTTTGAGGATAATCGCTGCACCATCCCCAGGCTTTTTTGGTGATAGAGTAGTCATCGTCAAAATATGAGGGAATATTTTCTCTGAAAGTGAAGAAATCGAGAATTTCTTTTTCCTCGGGGTCGGATTTGTCAAGGGCTTGCGGATGCGCCATAATCAGAGGCTTGTCTTCCCAGATAAACCAAAGATGCCGATATCTGCCCTTTGAATAAATGTTATTGTAAAGGTCGTGAAGAGAAGTGTTGGCATCCTCAGAAGCGTCGAACGGAAGCATGAATGCAATCTGCGGAACATTAACACCCTCTGCAATCGCTTCGTCAAATACCTTGAAAAGTGTTTCGTAAGCAGGCTGCCATGTGTAAGTGCCGTTTGTGCAGTCAAAAATTATAACGTCAACGCCCGCATCGGCAATCATTTCGGCGTGTTTTCTGACAACATATTCATCAAGGTTCTGATAATAGCCGAAAAGAGGCTCGTTCCAGTGATAGGGCTTGCCGTTGGGGGTGTTTTCCCAGACAGGGTGAGAAAAATCACGGACTGCTTCAGGCGTTTTTTGAAGTATCTCCGTTACATTATCCGCCTCAAAGCCGGACGCAAAATTATAATGCCACAGCCAATAAAACAGACCGACAAATTTTTCGTTATCTTTTTCACCGACTTCGGCATAAGTCGGCAGAGTTCTGCCCAAACCGTCAACGGCAACCCAAGTGTCAGGTTTAACCTCGCCGTAAGCGTTTTCGTTGACGTTATTTGTGCCGAAAAACCAAGCGTTTATCATTGTCGGCAGCATGCAGATTACCGCAATAGCCGAAGCAATTGCTCTGATTACAGATGACATAAAGGCACCTCCGTTTTTGATCTATCAGTCTGCATTTTCAAAATCTGCTGTATGCATCCAGATATATTTTTCGTCTTCGTTGCGTGTTGTCTGCAGCCAGGGGTCGCCGTCGAGATGACGAATCATCCAACATGTATACATCTGGAATCCGGGTGCGGCAACCTGAGGATGCAGAGCGCCGCCGGGGATGGCAGAAAAGCTGTTGTCAACGCTTTTGAACACCTTGTCATCAATAAAGCTTGCGCCGAAGCCCTCAGGGCGGTCAAATTTGAAATAGTAGCATTCGGGCTGAGGGTGCCTGTGGGGCAGGTAGCCCGACCAATTGCCTCTGTCGTTCAGAACTTCACCAAGCACCATGTTGGAATGGGGTGCGATTTCTTTGTCAATAATCGTATTGACACGGCGTTTTGCCACATTGCCGAATTTGCCTACGCAGGAATATCCCCATGGTGCATCATTGGGACAATAGAGCTTTCCCGAAAAAACGGTTTCGTTTTTTGCGCACTGAACGAGGATTTCCGAAGCTTCTTCTGCTATAACGGAAATTGCGTTTTCGGTGCATACATGAAGTGCATAAGGGCCTTCGGTGAAAACGCTTTCACGGCAAACCGTTTCCGAATTATTATCCCATTCAAATGTTATTTTACCCGAAAGGAGAAGAACTGCAATTTCTTCACCCTTGCGGCAGAAAACCCGTGTTTGCCCTGCCTGCATGCGGTAAACGCGGATATCCATCATCATAGCTCTGTAATCATTATCATAAGTGCAAAGAATTTCTTCGCCGTCTGCGTTAAATTCGGGGTAACCAAACACTTTTTCCATATAAGAGTCTCCTTTTTGATTTGATAATTTTTTCCGAAAAACATTATACTATATAAAAGGGGAGTGTGTCAAACCTGAACAGCGAGTGTTTTTTCGCTTTATGACGAATAAAATATAAATGTTAATTTATTTGTAATGTTTTTGTAATTGCTTTTCCATATATTAAATGCTATAATCAAAATGGAATATTAAAATATTTTCAGGGGGATATTATGAAAAAGTGTATTATTATAGGCGGCGGCCCTGCAGGTCTTACTGCGGGATATGAGCTTTTGAAGAAATCGGATGAATACGAGGTTGTTATTCTTGAACAGAGCGATGTGCTCGGCGGTATTTCAAGAACCGTAAGGCATAACGGCAACAGAATGGATATCGGCGGTCACCGTTTCTTTTCCAAGGATAAGGACGTAACGGCATTCTGGGCTGAGCTTATGCCTACTCAGGGCGCGCCCTCAATTGACGATAAGATTCTCGGCAGAGAAAAGCCGCTTTCAAAAGGCGGCCCCGACCCCGAAAAAGAGGACAGGGTTATGCTTATCCGCCGCAGAATTTCAAGAATTTATTATCTTAACAAATTCTTTGATTATCCCATTTCAATGAAGCCTCAGACCTTCATTAATATGGGTCTGCCCAGAACGGTCAAGGCGGGCTTCAGCTATCTTAAATCAACTGTTTCCAAGAAAGAAGAAACTTCTTTGGAAAATTTCTATATCAACCGTTTCGGCAAGGTACTTTATTCAATGTTTTTTGAGGGATACACCGAAAAGCTCTGGGGCAGACATCCGAGCGAAATTTCAGCCGATTGGGGTGCACAGAGAGTAAAGGGTCTTTCAATCCTTGCGGTCATAAAGGACATGCTTTCAAAGCTTGTTCCGAATAAGAACAGAAAGGTTGAAACCTCGCTTATCGAAGAATTCGTTTATCCCAAATACGGCCCCGGTCAGCTTTGGGAAACCGTCGGCGAAGAGTTTGCCAAGATGGGCGGCAAAATTCTTTATAATCATAAAGTTACCGATATTGATATTTCAAACGGAAGAATAAACAGCGTTAAGTGCGAAAACGGCGAAATTCTTGAGGGCGACGTGTTTATTTCGTCAATGCCTGTTAAAGATCTGGTTGCAGGCATGGGTGCTTCCGTGCCCGCCGCTCCCGCAGAAATCGCAAAGGGCTTGCCTTACAGAGATTTTGTAACTGTCGGTCTGCTTCTCAATAAGCTTAATCTTAAAAATGAAACGGGAATAAAAACACTTGGCAACATTGTTCCCGATTGCTGGATATATGTTCAGGACGTAGGCGTAAAGCTCGGCAGAATTCAGATTTTCAACAACTGGTCGCCTTATCTTGTTAAAGACCCGCAGAATACCGTATGGGTTGGCCTTGAATATTTCTGCGATGAGGGCGATTCTTTCTGGAACATGAATGAAAAAGACTGCGTTGATTTTGCGGTTAAAGAGCTTAAGTCTATGGGCGTTATTGATGCGGATGCCAAGGTGCTGGACAGCCACCGTGAAAGAGTTCAGAAGGCATATCCCGCTTATTTTGACACCTATGACCGCATTGACGAGCTTGTTGAATATCTCGATACCTTCGGCAACCTTTACTGCGTAGGCAGAAACGGTCAGCACAGATATAACAACATGGATCATTCAATGGCAACCTCATTTGAGGCGGTTTCTAATATTCTTAGCGGCAAAACAACGAAGGAGAATATCTGGAGTGTCAATACCGAGGCAGAATATCACGAGGAGTCCTCTAATGAAAACAAAAATTAAAAGCGTTCTGCCTGCAATCATAATCTGCCTGATATCGCTTGCGGTTGAAATGTTTCTCTCAAACTTTGTCTGGTTTTCGTATGTTGCAGGCAAGGATAATGTCAGGGATTACGTGCCTGAAAATTTATCCGAGGTTTATCTTGACGAAACAGACCCGAGCTTTGCGATGAGCGGCATTGATTTCCCTGTTAATTCCGTCAGCTTCAGTGTCAAAAAAGCTGATGAAGCGGCGGAAGAAATGCTCTTGCCCGTAAACTTTTACATTGCAGACGAGAACAGCACAACAGTGGCAGCACTCGCCCGCAGTGAGAGAATTGCGGCAGGCAGTGAAGAGCGCAGAGCAACTGTATATATCAGCTCTTACGGCGATGCGAGCTATATTGATATAACTTTTTCGGATTTATCTGAAGAGCTGATTGTAACGGATATCGTCGTAAATCCGACATATAAATTCAGCTTTGATATGCTCAGATTTGCTCTGATTTTCACATTGCTTGCTTTTGTTTATGTAATGAAAACGGGCGGGACAGGAAAACGAATCAGGGAGGAAATGACATTCAGACAAGCAGCGGTTATATCAGCCGCAATTTGTTCAGCCGCTGCTGTTACTGTTTGGATTTTCGGCCTTTCGGGGGAAACCGGCAATTATATTATTTATCCGCTTGAACGTGGTGTTGAAAGCTATTCGCCTTATATTCAGCAGTTTGATGCGTTTATGAAAGGGCAGCTTCATCTTGATGTTCAGCCTTCGGCAGAGCTTCTTGCTCTTGAAAATCCTTACAGCCCGGGCGAAAGAAACGGAATTTCATATCTTTTTGACAGAGCTTTTTTTGACGGAAAATATTATTCATATTTCGGAATTGCGCCGATAATTACGGTTTATCTGCCGTTTTATCTGCTGACGGGCGGTCTGCCGACAGACAGCACGGTTATGGGCATATTTTCACTTGTGACAGCAGTGCTTTTGCCGCTTGCGGTTATTGAATGGTCAAAGCTTCGCGGAAAAAATCTGCCGTGGATTTCTGCCGTTTGCGGAATCGGAGCTTATTTTGCAAGCATGATTTTGCTTATTCAGCGAGGCAGAGCGCCGTTTTATTATATTGCCAGCATTGCGGGCATGGCTTTTGTTTCGGCATTTCTTTTCTTTGCTGTTAAAGCTTTGCAGAGCAAAAGAAGGTTTGTAAAAACAATTCTGATGGTGCTTGCGGGCGTAAGCTTCGGGCTTGGTTTTCTTTCAAGAATAAATTCCGTTTTGCCCGTTTCGTTTGCGATAGCTGTGTTTATTATTATTTATGCAGTTCAAAGCTTCAAGGAAAAGAAAATCAAGGCTTTTATCGGGGAAATGGCGGCGTTGGGTCTGCCTGTTGCGGCGGCATTGGTATTTTCGCTTTGCTATAACTATGCACGCTTTGGCAATCCGCTTCAGTTTGGCACGGATTATCAGCTTACGGTTGCCAACGCATCCAGCTACGAGCTTTATCCGGGCGGAATTATCCCTGCAATTTTTCATTATTTTATTCAGCCGTTTGAAATATCCGATCAATTTCCTTATATACAGCTTGATTTTCTGAGGCTCGGTGATTACGGCAGGTCGCTTTATATTGACAGCAGCTTCGGCATTTTTGCCGTTCCGTTTATGCTTTCGCTGTTCTTAAGTCCCGTGCTTTTCAAAAGCGATAAGGTTTCAAAAAACGGAAAAATCCTGCTTTCTGTTTCCATTGTTTCAATGGCTGTAACAGCGTTTGCTGATTTATGCCTCGGCGGTGTAATATTCCGATACACATCGGATATTCTTCTGTTTGCGGCGTTTGTTTCTGCGGCTGTACTGCTTGAATTCTGCTCTCTCATGCAGGAAAAATACGGCAACGGCATTGCATCTGCCGCTAAAAAAGGCGTAACTGTAATTGCTGTGGCAACGGCTGCTGTTTCGCTTGCAACCGCTGTTATGCTAAACGGTAATCTTGTTCCGTATAACCCTGATATTTATATTGCATTAAGAGAATTTTTTGTTTTCTGGAGTTAAATTATGTTTGTGGATTTGATAAAACTTAAAAAAGGGTTTATTTATTTTACAACCCTGTTTTTTGCAATGGCTTCTGTGGCAGCAGTTATATATTATATTGTCTGGCCGTCTGCGGCATATTTTCACGCAGACTGCTCTGATACAATTCTCTGGGCTCAGGCGAGCTATGACAGCGCAAGCATGTTTAACAAGGATTTCGGTTATGCGGCTATGCTGCCTTTCGGCGGAACGATGCTTATGATACCGTTTATAGGAATTTTCGGCGTTTCGATGACCACCCATCACATAGGCATGGTGCTTTTCTCACTGCTGCTTTTTGCATCGGTTTGGATGCTCTGCAAAACGCTGAAATTCAGCACTCCTCTTTCATTTGCGGCGGTTGGTACATTTGCAACCGTGCTTTGCGCATCTGCAAAGCTCAGAGAAATCTTTTATGAGCATGTTATTTATTACAGCATATGTATTTTTATAATCTGCATTCTGCTTTCTCTGTTCATAAAATTCAAAGAAAGCTTTTCGGGTGCAAAAGTATCCAAAGGTTTTATAATTATTGCTCTCTGCACCGTGGCTTTTTCGGCTTGTTCCGCACTTGACGGCATGCAGGTGATTGCAACGGGCGTTGTTCCCGTTCTGTTTGCGGCGGTTATGGAAATTTTTCTTAATAAAGAGCAAACCCTGCTCTCAAGGGAAAGCAGAGCTTCGGTTTATTGGTGCATTATCTGCGGTGTTTCGGTGCTTGCAGGTCTTGTCATGCTCGCGATGTTTGCCGACGGAGTTTCCGCAGGCTATGCGGGTGCATATTCAAGCTACGCCAACATGAATGAATGGCTTTCAAATCTCGGCAAATTCCCCGAGTTCTGGTTCATCCTTTTCGGCGTTGATGCTCATTACGGCATGTCTATTTTTTCACTTGAGTCGATAATCAATATTATCAGAATTGCATCGGCAATAATAATTGTGATTGTTCCCGTTATTGCCCTTTGTCTTTATAAAAAATTCGATTTCGGTTCAAGAGCTCTTATTCTTACCCATTTCGGTTTAAGTGCAGTTATAATGTTCGGCTTCATTTTCGGAATTCTTTCTGCGGCAAGCTGGCGTTTAAGCCCCATGATATGCACGGGTGTTCTCGTTTGCTTTGCGGTTTTCAAGTCGGCAAAAGGATACATAGTTCCTTTGAGGCTGAGCGCTGTTATGCTCTGCATTCTTATTCTCATGAGCGGAGTGTCGTTCATGAACATTGCTCAGATGGAAACGAACGGCATTGAGCAAAACGAAAAATACAGGATTTCACAGCAGCTCAAGGAAAAAGGCCTTACCTATGGCTATGCAACCTTCTGGAATTCGCAGGCGATAACCGTGCTTTCCGATTCCGAGGTGAGAGCGGCAAATGTTGACGTTAACGAAAACGGAATTGCTCCCTGTGCTTATCAGTCAAACCAAAATTGGTTCAAAGAGCAGGAGGGCATTGATGAATATTTTGTGCTTCTTTCATATGCGGAAGAGGCAACCCTCATGAAAACAGAGGATTGGGTATATTTTGATATTCTGACTACTGATATTGTTGAGCTTGACGGATACAACGCTTATGTGTTCAATTCAACAGCTTTTCTGAATTAACGGCAAACCAATAGATATTGCTGACAGGCGGCGGCGCAATGCTTGCCGCCTTTTTTACTGCCTGTTTGATTTTTTCAAAAATCGGCATAGGGTTAACAGCTTCGGCATAAAGCTTTTCGTCCGTGCTGCTGAGCACAACAACTGCACTTTCATCCCCGAGGCTTATTTTTTTTGCACTTTCATCCGCAATGAAAACGCAGGCAATAATTGAAGTAAGGCTCAGGCAGATAATAGCCGTTACTGCATATGCTCTGAAAAATTTCATAATATCATCCTTGTTTGGTGTATTCATCCATGAGCGATGCAAGTGCGGCGGCAAGCATTCTGCCCGAATAGCAGGCTTCTTCAAGTGTGTTTGCTTCGCTTCCCATTTCAATAAGCAGGCTGAAATGAGTCATATCCATGTTATATTTCCGCTGTGAAAAAAGAACGGGGCGCATGAGCCCGGGAAACATGGTTTCACATTTTTTCTGAAGCTGCAAGGCAAATCGCAGGTTATATTCCCAATCGGGGAAATTTTCAACATCGCCCTCTTCTGCGCCCGTTATAATCATAAGCTGTGCCGCCTTTTTGCCGCCGATTGTGTTGACGGGCTTGATTTTTTCGCCGTTATCCAGTGTGATAGAATCTCTGTGGATATCAAGCACAATCTGAATTTCGGGATTCTCTTCAAGATGCTTTGCAACCGTTTTTCTCGAGCTCGGATATGAATCGTTATAGCTGTTGTCATGGATGGTTTTGTCGTGTATAACAGTATAACCCAAAGCCGTGAGATAATTCGTAATTTCCGTGCCGACTCTTACAACATTCAGATTTTCATCGTTGCTTCTGGAAGTATAATCCTGAGCGTACCATTCGCGTTCAATCAGCTCATATCCCTCGGATGTGTGGCTGTGAAAAATCAAAACGGCAGGCTTTGATTTGTCAATCGAAAGCTCCAACGGCTCGGAAAGCACTTTTTCGATATTCAGCGTTTTTGTTTCCGTTGTATTTTTAACACGAACATTTTCAAAAATATGGGTTGCACCCTTGGTTACGTATGTAACGGAGCTTATGCTGCCGTCTTTTTTATCATTGGCAAAAAGCTCGGTGTATTTTTTGATAATCTCTTTTATGTCGGCAGGGGTTTCGGTTATGTCGCCTTTCTTTTCTTCGGGCTGCTGAGTTGTTGTTTCGGCTTTGGGTTGTGTTGTTGCGGCGGTAACAGAAGCGGTTATTGCCTGCGTCTGAATTTTATTACCGGAATAAAACATAACCGATGCTACGGCGAGAGATATTTTACCTGCCGAGTGACTGAAGAAAATTGCGGCTATTAGCAGGGCTGATATTGCAACCGAAATTATTTCAAGCGGCCTGTCTTTTTCCGTGTTGTTTTTCATTTGAATTCTCCCTTAATTTAATCTTTCTATTATATATATGCTTGATTCAGCTTTTTAATGGTTACATTTTGTAACAATTTCAATTGATTTTGTAACCGTTTTATAGCTTTATTTTAATTTTAAAAGGTGGTAATAAGCACAAAAATTGAATATAATAGTTTTACAGCAAGAGAAAACTTTCAGCCGCAAAGCAGAAGTGCGACTGCGATGTGGCTACCCCATCCATCCTTTCATATGAAAAAATCCCGTATTCTCAGATGAGAATACGGGATAATTCTTTATTCGGTTATTATTTGAGGTCGCCGCCAACAGAGCCGTCCCATGTATCAACGGTCTGAGCCTTCATTTCTTCTTCGTCAAACCAACGGGTAGTAACAGCCTTTGTTTCTGTGTAGAAACGGAAGCCGTCCTTGCCGAGGCAGTGAAGATCGCCGAAGAATGACTGCTTGTGACCGGTGAAGGGGAATATGCCGACGGGTACGGGGATACCAACATTAACGCCGACCATGCCGCCGTCTGTTCTTTTTGCGAATTCTCTTGCGTAATAGCCGCTCTGAGTGAAGATAACCGAGCCGTTTGCAAAGGGATTTGCGTTCATAACTGCAAGACCCTCTTCAAAATCCTTGACTCTCTTAACGCAGAGAACGGGGCCGAAGATTTCTCTCTGACCGACGGTCATATCTTCTGTTACGTGGTCAAAGATTGTGGGGCCTACATAGAAACCGTTTTCGTAGCCGGGAACAACGGGGTTTCTGCCGTCAAGAACAAGCTCTGCGCCTTCTTCAATGCCTTTTTCAATCCATTTGTGAATAGATTGTCTGTGAGCCTCTGTAACAACAGGGCCGAGGGTTGATTCCTTATCATATGCAGGGCCAAGCTTAAGCTCTTTTGCAAACTTAACAAGATAGCCTACAAGCTCATCTGCGATGCTTTCCTGTGCAACGATAACGGGCAGAGCCATGCAGCGTTCGCCTGCGCAGCCGAATGAGGAGTTGATAATGCCTCTTGCGCTTCTTTCAAGAGCAGCATCTTCAAGAACAAGGCCGTGGTTCTTTGCTTCACAAAGAGCCTGAACTCTCTTTCCGTTTGCGGCTGCTCTTGAATAAATATGAAGACCAACGCTTGTTGAACCGACAAATGTGATACCCTTAACATCGGGATGATCCATGAAAATTTCTGCTTCGTTTCTGGAGCAGGTAACGATGTTGATAACGCCGTCGGGAAGACCTGCTTCCTGCCAGAGCTCGGCAAGTCTCATGCAGGTCATGGGAGTCATTGAAGCTGCCTTGAGAACGATTGTGTTGCCGCAGACAATGCAAAGGGGTGACATCCAGCCCATGGGAATCATACCGGGGAAATTAAAGGGAACAATGCCTGCAAAAACGCCGACAGGTTCTCTGTAAAGTGTTGTGTCATAGCCTGATGAAGTGTCTCTCATGCTTTCGCCCATAAGGAGCGAGGGAGCAGAACATGCAAGCTCAACGGGTTCTTTAACCTTAAGAATATCGCCCTTTGCTTCGCTCCATACCTTGCCGTGCTCTCTTGCACAGATTTCGGTGAGCTCGTCCATATGCTGTTCAAGGAGTTCACGGAATTTGAAAACAATCTGAACTCTCTTCATTACAGGAACGTTTGACCAGGATTTGAATGCTTCCTTAGCGCAAGCGATTGCTTCGTTTACTTCATCCTTTGTGCAGCAGGGAGTCTGAGCGATAATCTCGCCTGTGCTGGGATTATAAACATCCATATATTTTTCGCAGGAAGAATCAAGCCACTTGCCGCCGGCAAAATATTTGAGCTTTTTAACTGCCATTTAAAACACTCCATTCAAAAATATTATCATGTTATTTTATAACTTTTTAAAAGAGATGTCAATACTCGATGAATAAAACTCAGATTGCGGATAAACATAACGAAAGAGGTGATGGAATTATGTCTGTTACAAACGGAGAATACGGAAAGATGGCAAAAAAGGCTTCGCCGCCGAGCAATAAAATCAAAAACGGCTGTCTTGCCTTCACTATAGGCGGATTGGTTTGCGCTCTTGGCGAAGCATTCGGAATAATTTACGAAAAGCTTGGCGTCGGCGCAGACGATGTTAAAGCTCTTATTCACGTTTCGCTTATAGTTATTGCCGCAGTTCTGACCGCACTCGGGGTTTTTGATAAAATTGCATATTACGCAGGTGCAGGGACTATTGTACCCATAACGGGTTTTGCAAATTCAATCGTTTCCCCTGCAATGGAGCATCAGAGTGAGGGCAGAATCCTCGGCACGGGTGCGAATATGTTCAAAATCGCAGGCCCTGTTCTTGCCTACGGTACGGCGTCTGCGGTGCTTTATGGGATTGTTTATTATGTTTTGGGAAGACAATGAAACAATACGCTGAGGAACCGTCAAAGGACGGTTCTTTTTTGTTGTTGTTATTCTGTTCCATGTATGGTATAATTATAAAAATACAGATTGAGCAGAGAAAACCAAAAGGGGTGCAAACTATGAAATCCGGTTCAAACGGCATGCAAAGTCAATCCAAAACAACGATAATTCAAAAAGCAAAAAATGCTGTTCAGCTTACAAAGGAATATTGGTCTGTTCCGCCGAAAGGAAAATATATTCCGTATAAAGAGGTCGCTGCTTTAAGCGGTGCGGGCTTCGGTGTGAATTGGGCAATGCTTCTTGCGGGTCAAATCGGTCTGAGCGCAGGTAATTTCCTTGTCGGTGCAAGCATCGGACTCCGTCCCGTGGATTTGCAGATAATGCTTACCGTTGCCAATCTTATCGGTATTCCTATCGGCATTTTCCGAAGCTGGTATTATGACAACCATCATATTCCCGGCGGAAAATTTTTGCCGTTTATCAGAAAAACGGGTCTTCCCATTGTTCTGATATCAATGATATTTGTATGGCTTCCATATGAATATTTCAACTACACAACCAAAGCGGTTGTTGTTTGGTTGATGTATTTTCTGCTCAGTCAGTTTCTTTGTTTTTATAATGAAAGCTACACCTATTTTCAGCAGATAATATCGCCCGATGCGCAGGAAAGAGCCAATGTAATGAGCATCTCGCAGGTTATCTACTCCCTTGCGCCGACGATTTCAAATCTGTTTATTCCGATGATTGCAGGCTGGACATGGGGTCTTGACAACATATGGACTTACCGTGTTATTTACCCTGTTTTCACGATAATCGGTTTTATTATCAGCACAATTTTCTTCCGCAAGGTAAAAGAAAGACTCATTCTTCCCAAAAAGAAGCTTGAGCCCGTCAGGATGCTTGATGCAATCCGTGAGGTAGCAAAGAATAAGTATTACTGGATTATTCATTCGGCAGCATGGGTTGTTTTCCTTGAGTCAGGCTACGGCATTATTCTTAACTGGTCGTTTGTTTATGCACACAACGGAGAATACGATTCTTATCTCGGCCTTGCAAACACGGTTATCGGAAATGCTGCCCTGTGGTCAATGCTTCTTGCACCGCTCGCAATCAAGCTTATGGGAAAAAGAAATCTTCTCATAACCGCGAATGCAATCAACATAATAGTCCTTATCGTTCTTTATTTCACCTACCGTAATCTTATTCTGATTTGTGTTCTTTGGTATTTCAACACATTTATAAATACATTCTGGAATATAGTTCAGCACCAGATAAGTGCGGATATGAGGGACTATCATCAATGGAAAACGGGCGTCAGAGTTGACGGACTTTTCGGACCTCTTGGCATGATAGGTACTGTTATCGGTTTCTTTACAGGCATGGTATATCCCACAATCTATGAAAAAATGGGACTTCTTGAGGACTACAGCGTGCTTTATGATGACACAATAAGAAACAATCTTTTTGAGGTTCTGATTATATGCTCCGCAGTTGGTGCTCTCCTCAATCTTATTCCGTTCTGCTTCTATGACCTTACCGAAAACAAGCACAAAGCATATGTTGATGTGCTTAAAATCCGTGCAATGTTTGAAAACTATTCTCTCGGTGTTCTTGAAGACGGCGAGCTTGAAGAGGCTATGGAGATTATCCGTGAGGCAAATGATAATTTCGGCAAGGAAAAAGTTAAGGCAGATAAAACCGCCTCAAAAGCAGAAAAGAAGGCAATAAAAGAAACCAATCTTGCTATCGAAAGAGCCGATATTATTATGCAGGATCTCAACAAGTTCTCGGGTGAAGCGGGTATTGCAAGATTAACGCAGGCAAGAGCCGACTACGCAAAAGGAAACCTTTATTTCTATGAAAATGCTCTTGAAGAAATGAAATACGCAAGAAGTCTGCCGAAATCAACAGAAGCAGAAAAGGAAATCCGTTCCGATGCAATCAAAAATGCACGTGTCAAGAAGGAGTCTGCATCTCTCATCAGAAAATACGGAATTGATAACATAGCAGCCCCCGACGAAGCTGTTAAGGAAGAGATTATCAACAGAGAATCCCACAGCTTCATTGAAAGCATAAAAATCAAGCGTGAATTGAATGATTATCTCAAAAAGGCTTCTGTATATGCGAGAATCGTAAAGCCTTATACCGATGCAAAAAATCTTATTGAGCAGGCGGAAAACTATACTCATTACGAGGAACTTGAAGAAAGATATTCCGCTTTGATTAATGCGGCTCCGGTTGAATAAAATATTAATCTGTATAAAATCAAAAAGACGGAGCAAGACATAAACGAACAGATTTCACAAAAACATCATGGTTGGCATACAATATATTTATTAAATATTTTGTTGACAACGAAAAAATTATTTGATATAATCTTTCCCAAGCAAAGACCCGACTTTTGTGGAAAGTCTGCCAGAGATAGCGCATCATGGGCTGAAAGTGCGCTTCAGATGAGTAGTAAGCTCGGCAACACTTCGCTCGGTATACCCACATTTTAATAAAAAGAGAGGATACAATATTTGTATCAATAACGGGTGGCACCGCGGGTTTTAATTACTCGTCCCGAGAATTATCATGCATAATTCTCGGGATTTTTTGTTTATATTAAAGTACACAAACCATGTAATGGAGGAATAATATTATGTACAGAACTCACCGTTGCAATGAAATAAGAGAAGCTCATATCGGTCAGGTTATCGAGCTTGCAGGCTGGGTTGACGTTATCCGTGACCACGGCGGCGTCCTTTTCGTTGACCTTCGTGACGAAACAGGTGTAACACAGGTTGTTGTTCACGATGAAAGTCTGCTTAAGGGCGTTGGTAAGGAAACCGTTTTGTCCGTTCACGGCACGGTTACAAAGCGTGACGAAAACACAGTTAACCCCAAAATCGATACGGGTCTTGTTGAGCTTGTTGCGGATTCTCTTAAGGTGCTCGGCACTTGCACAAGAGAGCTCCCCTTTGAAATCGGCTCAAACGATACCAATGAAAATCTGCGACTTAAGCACAGATTCCTCGATCTGAGAAATCCTGCGCTTCATAATAATATTATTCTTCGCTCAAAGGTTATTGGCCACATGAGAAAGCTCATGGAAGAAAGGGGATTCCTTGATATCCAGACCCCCATTCTTACTGCATCTTCACCCGAAGGCGCAAGAGACTTCCTTGTACCCAGCCGTAAGCATCCGGGCAAGTTCTATGCGCTTCCCCAGGCACCTCAGCAGTTCAAGCAGCTGCTTATGGTATCGGGCTTTGATAAATATTATCAGATTGCTCCCTGCTTCAGAGATGAGGATGCCCGTGCAGACCGTTCACCCGGCGAATTCTATCAGCTTGACTTTGAAATGGCTTTCTCAACTCAGGAAGAGGTTCTTGAGGTTTGCGAAAGCGTTGTAAGCGATATTTTCAAGACTTTCTCAGACAAAAAGGTCACAGAGTCCCCATTCAGACGTATTCCCTATGCCGAATCAATGGCAAAATACGGCTCGGATAAGCCTGACCTTCGTAACCCCCTTATCATCTGTGATCTCACCGATATGTTCAAGAGGGTTAAGTTCAAACCTTTTATGAACAAATACGTAAGAGCTATTGTTGCTCCCTGTAAGAACGAAAGATGGTTCTTTGATAAGTCACTTGCTTTTGCTACAAAGCAGGCAAAGATGGCAGGTCTTGCTCATATCACTCTTCTTGATGCCGCTAATTACGGTTTTAAGGATGACCCCATCAGCAAGGTTATGACTGAGGAAGAAAAGAGAGAAATTGTTGAGCTTACAGGCGTTAAGGAAGGCGAAACAATCTTCTTTATCTGCGATAATATTTCAGATATCGCCGATAAGAATGCGGGTGTTATCCGCACATGGCTCGGCGAAGAGCTTGAGCTTATAAACAAGGATTCATTTGAATTCTGCTTTGTTGTTGATTTCCCCATGTATGAGAGAGATGAAACAACAGATAAGATTATCTTCACTCACAACCCGTTCTCAATGCCTCAGGGCGGTCTTGAAGCGCTTGAAACAATGGACCCCACCGAAATCCTTGCTTATCAGTATGACCTTGTCTGCAACGGTATTGAGCTCGCTTCGGGTGCAGTTCGAAACCACAGCCCTGAAATCATGAGAAAAGCCTTTGAAATTGCAGGCTACAGCGAGGACGAGGTTGAAAAGAGATTCAGCGCACTTTATAATGCGTTCCAGTTCGGCGCACCTCCCCATGCAGGTATGGCTCCCGGTGTTGACAGAATCGTTATGCTTCTTGCAGATACCGAAACCATCAGAGACGTTATCGCATTCCCGCTTGACGGCACTGCTCAGGACCAGATGCTCGGCGCACCCGGTGTCGTTACCGAGCTTCAGCTCTTTGAAGCTAATGTTGCCGTCAGAGGCAAGGGTGGAGCAGTTGAGGTTACAGGCTCCGATGGTGATGATTCTGCATTCACAGCAACTGTTAATTCCGCAAAGGGCGGCACAATGACCAAGGAAAAATGGTTCAAGGAGCTTGAAAGCGTTAACGAACTTGCATTTGCTGACAATGAAAAGAAAGCAATGCAGAAGATTCTTGACAGTATGGGCAAACATGAAGCTGAGCTTGAAAAAACCGATACCGAAGATGTTGAAGCAATGGTATATGTTATGCCCATGACCAATGTTCTCAGAAATGACGGCAGAAATCAGCCATTTGCCCGCAAAGACCTGCTTGAAGGCGCTCCCCAGAGCACGGATGACAGCTGGCAGGTTCCCAGACTCGTAAAGTGAGGTGCAGATAAGTGATTTATATTAACGAAATAAATGCGGCAGGTAAAATTGCCGTAGACGATACAATTCTTGTGAAAGATGTTCCTGCAACAGCAGGCTCAAAGATGCTTGAAAACTTCAAGCCTCTTTTCAGTGCAGAAGCCGTTGAAAGGCTCGAAAAGGCAGGTTATGATATCGCAGGCAAGACAAACGTCGGCGAATTCGGTCTTGACCTTCTCGGCGAAACCTCATATTTCGCTCCCGAAACCGAAAACGGAAATCTTGTCGGCGCAGCGGCAGCTCTTGTTGCGGCAGGCAAGGTTAAAGCAGCGCTCAATGTTGACCTCAACGGCGCACCCCGCCGTGCAGCAGCCGTTTCAGGCGTTGATTTCATCAAACCTACCTACGGCACCGTTTCAAGATACGGTATTATCGCTTGTGCCTGCTCGGGCGAGCAGATAGGCGTAACCGCCGTAAACGCAGAGGATGCAAAAGAAATCCTTTCTGTTATCGCAGGCCATGACAGCAAGGACGGCACAAGCCTTCCTGCTGAAAAATACGAATATTCAACAAGCGAAGATGTTTCAGCAATGAAAATCTGCATTGCAAAAGAGCTTTATGATGCTGCAAGCGCAGAGGTTAAAGCAAATATCGATGCTTATGCAGAAAGCCTTAAAAAACTCGGCGCAGCAGTTGAAACAGTATCTCTCGATATCGTTTCACAGGCTAAAACCGCATGGCAGATTCTTATGGCTGCAGAAACAACAAACAATCTTTCAAGATTTGACGGCGTTAAGTACGGCTACCGTACACCCGAATATAAAAACATCGACGAGCTTTATGTGAAGAGCCGCTCCGAAGCAATGGGCTTCCTTACAAAGGCAACAATCATTTACGGCTCCGATGTTCTCGCAAAGGCAAAGTATGAGAAATGCTATGATAAGTCGCTCCGCATCCGCCGTGTTGTATGCGACAAGGTGAAAGAAGTGCTTTCGAAATATGATGCAATTCTTGCTCCCGCATGTTCACAGGTAAGCTACAAGCCCTATGATGCTCTTGAAGCTTTTGAAAAGGTTTACGAAGAAAGCCTTTTCACCGCAATTCCCTCAATCACAGGTATGCCCGCAATGGTAACAAAGGGCGTTCAGCTTATCGCTGATTCATATAAAGAGAGCGTTCTTCTCAGCATCGCAAAAAGCGTGGAGGTGTAAATAATGAAATACGAACTTGTTATAGGTTTGGAAACTCACGTTGAACTTTCCACCGATTCAAAGCTTTTCTGCTCCTGCGGCGGACATTCAAGCCCCAAGGAGCCCAACGATTGCGTATGCCCTGCCTGCAGCGGTATGCCCGGTATGCTCCCCGTGACAAACAAGCACGCAATTGAGCTTGCGGTTAAGGCAGGTTTCATGCTTAACTGCCATATCAATCAGTACACAACCTTTGATAAAAAGAGCTATTATTATCCCGACCTTCCCTGCGCATATCAGATTACACAGTGGTTCCACCCCATCTGTGTAAACGGCAGTGTTCAGATTGGCGAAAGAACAATCGGAATCAAGCAGATTCACGTTGAAGAGGACGCAGGCAAGCTTGTTCATGATGAAGCAACAAACACCTCGTTCGTTGACTATAACCGCACAAGCGTGCCCCTTATTGAAATTGTAAGCCGTCCCGACTTCCGTTCATCCGATGAAGTTATCGCATATCTCAAAAAGCTTAAGTCCAGCCTTCAGTTTGCAGGTATTTCAGAATGCGAAGAGGGCGCAATGAGATGCGACGTTAACATTTCCGTTCGTCCCGAAGGCTCAAATGAACTCGGTGTTCGTTCCGAAATCAAGAACATGAGCTCACTTTCCGAAATCAAGGATGCAATTGAATTCGAAAAGGTTCGTCATATCGATGCAATCGAGCGTCACACTGAAATGCTCGTTCAGGAAACACGCCGCTGGGATGATGTGAAAAGACGTACCTTCCCCATGAGAAACAAAGAAACTGCGGCTGATTACCGCTATTTCCCCGATCCGAACCTTATGCCCATCGTGATTGACGATGAATGGCTTGCCGAAATCAGAGCAAGCATGCCCGCAACAGCAGATGAAAAGACTTCTCTTTATGAAGAAATGGGAATCGCAACAAAAGAAGCGTCCGTTCTTTCATCCGACAGAAAGCTTTCCGATATGTTTGATAACGTTGTTGCAATGGGCAGAAGCCCCAAGATTGTTGCAAGCTGGATTCTTACCGAGTGCAT
>JBGVNA010000046.1:0-2153 GCA_045125175.1 Acutalibacteraceae bacterium | reverse complement strand
ACATTCTCATACGCACCTCTTGCAGGTCTCGGACATTTTATCCATACTTATAATCACGACGGTAATCCTATACCCACTTTCACCGGCGAACCTGAAAGAGTTGCAATTCCCGATGATATCGATGAATTCACAAACATGATTTGGAACAACCTCAATGAGCAGAATAAAATTTCACTTTATGTTCGTTATATTGACCTTGAAAGTGGCAAATATGACAGCAGAATGATCAATAAAAATATATAAGGAGAATCAAGATGAAAGAGTTTGAACTTAAATACGGCTGTAACCCTAACCAGAAGCCCGCTAAAATTTATATGGCAGACGACACAGAGCTTCCTATTGAAATTCTCAGCGGCAGACCGGGTTACATAAACTTCCTTGATGCATTTAACAGCTGGCAGCTTGTTAAGGAGCTTAAAGAAGCTCTTGGAATGCCTGCTGCTACTTCTTTTAAGCATGTAAGCCCCACATCAGCTGCGGTTGGAATCAAAATGAGCGATACACTCAAGAAAGCTTGCTTTGTTGACGATATTGAAGGTCTTGACGAATCTCCCCTTGCAACAGCTTACGCAAGAGCAAGAGGCACAGACAGAATGAGTTCGTTCGGCGACTGGATTGCACTTTCAGATGTTTGCGATGTTACAACAGCAAAGCTTATTAAGAGAGAGGTTTCGGACGGTGTTATTGCTCCCGGTTATGAACCCGAAGCTCTTGAAATTCTTAAGAGCAAAAGAAACGGCAACTATAATATCGTAAAAATTGACCCCAATTTTGTTCCCAATCCCATTGAAACAAAGCAGGTTTACGGTATCACATTTGAACAGGGCAGAAACAACTTTGAAATCAACAATGCTCTCCTCGAAAACATTGTAACCGCTAACAAAGAAATGCCCGACAGCGCAAAGCGTGACCTTATAATTTCACTCATCACGCTTAAATATACTCAGTCAAACTCAGTTTGCTATGCAGTTGACGGACAGGCAATCGGCGTTGGAGCAGGTCAGCAGTCAAGAATTCACTGCACAAGACTCGCAGGCAACAAGGCTGATATATGGCACCTCAGACAGCATGAAAAAGTTCTTAACCTCCCCTTCCTTGATTCAGTTGGCAGACCTGACAGAGATAACACAATCGATGTTTACATCTCAGACGAATATGAAGATGTGCTGGCAGACGGCGTTTGGCAGACTCTTTTCTCAGTGAAACCCGAACCCTTTACAAAGGAAGAGCAGAAGGCATATCTTGCAACAATAAAGGGTGTTGCTCTCGGCAGCGATGCATTCTTCCCCTTCGGCGATAACATTGAAAGAGCGTCAAAGAGCGGTGTAACTTACATTGCTGAGCCCGGCGGCTCAATCCGCGATGACAATGTTATTGCAGCCTGCGACAAACACGGCATGGTAATGTGCTTCACAGGAATGCGTCTTTTCCACCACTAATATACATATTTCAAAAACGGCTTGTATAGGCATTAAACCTATACAAGCCGTTTTTCTGTTTATCAAGAAACTTTAACATAGAACCTACTCTAGTCCCCATCATCTCCAGGTCCGAAATAATCATACGGTGAAAGCTTTTCTGAAAGAACGCAATCACCTAAAATATATTTTTCATGCCAGACACGTTTTCCTCTTATATGAACATAATCAGTCCATTTTTCGCCGTTTTCATCCGTTACCGCCACATCAAAGAAGAAAACTATTGTTCTATCTTTAAAAACAACATATTGCGAATCTTCAATTAGTTCTCTGTTACAATTATCATTCTCAAAGCCGTCAAGGTATTTTTCAAAAAGCTCATCTTTATATTTATTCCAGATATATGTTTTAAAACCTCCGGAACATGCGCCAGCATCGAACGAAACATCTCTTGTAGCAATGAAAGTAACTGACGAAATAAGAATAACGAAAAAAACACAAATTATTGAAACCACCGCTTTAAAAAATCTGCTTCTTTTTTTGTGAGATTTTCTGCTTGTTTTTCTTTCGGTTATTTCAAGTATAACATTATCCGATTTACCGATTGCGAGATATTCAATGGAAACGCCGAATAACTCAGCAAGCTTGATAATATGAGATGTATCGGGAGATGACAAATCTTTTTCCCATTTATACACCGCTTGTCTGCTGATATCAAGCTTCTGTGCAATGTAT
>JBGVNA010000045.1:0-4101 GCA_045125175.1 Acutalibacteraceae bacterium | reverse complement strand
AATAAAAATCAAAACCGGATCAAAGATTAAATAAATTTATTACACCACACCGAAATAAAAAAACACGACGGCAGCTATTCAGGAGTGGAGTATTATAGCAAAACATTGTGACAAATTCCTATTTACGGAGGTAAAAAATGTATTTTAATTTAAATAATTTCAGCAAGAAAATAATAAACGAAAACGGATTGAACGATACCGTTGTTGAAACCGTAATCAACAACGATACTCTTGATTTGTATGTAACAGCAAAGAATGACAAGGTCAAATTCATCGAACTCGAATGGTGCTTTGACAGTGATGAGGATCTTTATGTGCTCGGTGATGTATGGGAGCGCAGCTACGGTGAGCTTGAATTTAAAAAGCTTTGTGATAATGACAGATATATGCCCTGGTATTTTATTGCAACCGATAAAACAAAGTGCTTCTGCTTCGGTGTTAAAACACAGCCCAACGCTTTTATCAGTTTCAGCTATACTTCAGACGGAATTAAAGCGTTAATCGATTGCAGAAACGGCGGATGCGGTGTTGAATTAAACGGCAGAAAGCTTCACATTGCAACGTTTGTATATAAAAAATATGATTCTGCCGATGTGTATGCTAATCTTCACGATTACTGTAAAACTCTTTGCGATAATCCCACTCTGCCGACGGAAAGAGTATACGGCGGCAACAACTGGTATTATGCTTACGGAAAAAGCAGTTACGGTGAAATTATTTCCGATACAAAACTTCAGGCAGAGCTTGCAAAAGAAATTGAAAACAAACCGTTTGAGGTTATTGATGATTGCTGGGAGATTAATTCATGCGAAGGCCCGTGGATACCCAACGAAAAGTTCGGCGACATGAAAAAACTTGCCGACGAAATAAGAGAAATCGGAGCAAGACCCGGTATATGGGTAAGGCTTCTCCACAACAGAGACACATCAATAACAGACGAAATGAGGATCCTGCGAAACGGTAAAAGAGAATATCTTGACCCAACTCACCCCGAAGTGAAAACATACATCAAGTCGGATATCGAAAGAATAAAAAGCTGGGGATATGAGCTTCTCAAACATGATTTCACAACGTTTGACCTTTTCGGAAGCTGGGGTAAGGATCTTAATGAAACAATAACAATAATTGATGATTGGCATTTTTACGACAGAACAAAAACCAATGCCGAAATCGTGCTTGATCTTTACAGACTTATAAAAGAGGCGGCAGGAGATATGTATATCATCGGATGTAACACGGTTTCTCATCTGTGCGCAGGTCTTGTTCAAATCAACAGAACAGGTGAAGATACAAGCGGCAGGGAATGGGCCAGAACAAAGAAAATGGGTGTTAACACCCTTGCATTCCGCCTTGCACAAAACGAAGCATTTTATATGTGCGATGCTGACTGCGTGGGCATTCTTGACGATAACATTCCTTGGGAAAAGAACAAGCAATGGCTTCATTTGCTTTCTTACAGCAACACACCGCTTTTTGTATCTTGCGCAGATAAATTGACTGACGAACAGAAAAAAGACCTTACCCAAGCCTATAGAGTTTATCAGGATATTCACACAATCAAACCAATTGACATATTCGAGAATCTCACTCCGTCAAAATGGGAAATCGACAATAAAATAATCGAGTACCATTGGTAATGCAAATTTTAATTTTAGAACTGTAATTGACTAAAAAATTCCCTTTGCGATATGATTATTCCAACATATCACAGGGGAATTTTCTATGAAAGCAGTTATTTACCCCCGCTATTTCCCCGGCAGCCGGCGTGAGGAATTTGTTGAACATAAATTTATACTTGTATTTTTAAGTTTTTATAGTATAATTAGTTCATAACAATAATGGAGGAAATCGTTATGTTCTTTATCTCTGTTCGACGCAGACGAAGATAGCTTGTATCTTGTTTAGGTACAGGCTCAATTTGCTATGTGCCTGACAGAGTGACAGAGAAAAGTTTACCTTTTATATTACTGTTAACGGCATATAGCTGTTAACAGTATTTTTTTGGAGGTAATTTCAAATGAACAAAGTTAAATTTTCATCATTAAATAAAGCGGTTTTTGAACAAATTGATTTGCCTGATAATGCAGTAATTGCGGATTTGGGCTGCCGTGACGCCGGCTCCCTTTTAGGGTTTCAACAGGCTTTTCCAAATAAAATCAAAACGGCCGTTGGCGTTGATATCAATGACAAAGGGTTTAAAAATATTAAATATAAAAAGCCAATTAAACTCAAAGTAATGGATTGCTCCAAGAAACTGGAGTTTGCCGATAATACTTTTGATTTTGTGTTTACTAAAGATATGTTTGAATGTGTATCGGATAAAGATTTTTTGGTTAGGGAGATTCACAGAATTTTAAAACCGGGCGGGGTTGTGATATGCGTAAACTGTGATTGGGAAAGCATTGTTTATAACGGCGAAAACAAAGAGCTGATTTCAAAAGCAATTTATGCTTATGCCGTAACGAAGCAGCCTTGGATGGATGACCTTGACAGTTGGATCGGCAGAAGGATGTACGGCTATTTTAATAAAAGCAAGCTGTTTGAAAGCTCAGTAAGCGTTCATAACGTGGTTGAAACGGAATATAAAGAAGGTTTTTTCGGCTATGATTTAAGTTTGGATATAGCTTGGCTTCACAAGGAAAACACAGGGGCACTCAGCAGGAAAGAATATGACGAATTTATAGAAAATCTGAAATCTGCACACCAAGACGGAAGTTATATCTTCTCAAAGCCTTATTATATTTATAGAGGAGTAAAAATTTAAAACGATTATCTGTGACGAATTGTCACAAATAGACCGATTGTTTTTTCAACATCCGTGGCACATGGAATTAATATTTTATTTTATACTTGTGCAATTTGTAAAGTCTGTTATAATTTATAATAATGATCTTATTAAATTTTAAAGGGTGTTTGACTATGAAAAAGAAATTATCGGTTGCCAATATAGGCATGAAATTCGGCATGAGCCACATTGAAGGTGCAATGAGTTACGGCGCTGAGATTGCCGCAATCTGTGACACCAACGAGGAAAACCTTCGTTTTGCAGGCGAAAGATACGGTATTCCCGAGGAAAAATGGGTTACTGATTATATGGATATCGTCAATAATAAGGATATTGATGTTGTTACCGTAGCCATACCCGATCAGCAGCATAAAAAAGTGGCGTGTGATCTGCTTCGTGCGGGCAAGAATGTGCTTTGTGAAAAGCCCCTTGCTCTTACCCGTGAGGACATTGAGGAGATCATTAAAACTGCTGACGAATCGAATGCCAAATTCATGGTCGGTCAGATTTGCCGATTTACTCCTGCGTTTGAAAAAGCAAAGGAACTTATTGATTCCGGCATCATCGGTGAACTTTATTTTGTTGAGTCCGAATATGCGCATGACTATATGAAGCTTTGCGATGATTGGCGCGCTGACCCGAAACGTCACGGCGTTATCGGCGGCGGATGCCACGCAGTTGACCTTCTCCGCTGGCTTGCAGGAGATCCGCAGGAAGTTTTTGCATACGGCACGCACAAGCTTTTGCCCCAGGTTCCTTATGATGATGCAACGATTGCAATTATGAAATTTGACGAAAACGTTGCAGGCAAGGTGTTTGTTTCAACGGGCTGCAAGCGGGATTACACCATGCGCACGGTAATTTACGGCACAAAGGGAACGATCATCTGCGACAACACTTCGCCCGAAATGACGCTTTATGTTACAGACGAAGAAGGCGTTACGCAGGCGCCGCAGACCATTGAGGTAGTTGTTAACAACCATAACGCAGCCAAGGAATTTGAGGTTTTCGCCGATGCAATTCTCAATGATAAGCCTATTCTGACGGATGCGCGGGAGGGAGCAAAGACCGTTGAAGTCTGCCTTTCGATTGTTGAGGCTGCAGCAACAGGCAAAACCGTCAAGCCGAACTATGAGTTTTAATTATAGCATACAAAACAGCCGGTGTTGTGCATTTAGTATAAAATTTATTTTAACTTTTTCGAAAGAACAATTTTTATTGTAGGTTTGTCAATGATGTGTTACAAAATTAGAAAACCTCGCCGAAGCTGATAAAAGCTTTGATATAGTCAGCAGGAGATTTCCAATTTAGTGGAC
>JBGVNA010000044.1:0-5205 GCA_045125175.1 Acutalibacteraceae bacterium | reverse complement strand
GCATCTGCCGTTCATATATGCTTTTGTCACTTCGTCAACGGGGAAAATTCCGTTCTTTGCGCCCGCTTCAATCGCCATATTGCAGATGCAAAGGCGGTCATCCATTGAAAGAGAAGCAACGCCGTCACCCGTGAATTCCATGCTCTTATAAAGTGCGCCGTCAACGCCGATCATTCCGATAATTGTGAGGATTACGTCTTTGCCGCTGCAGTTTGATGGAAGCTTATTTTTGAGATTGAATTTTATAGCGGAGGGAACTTTGAACCAAGCCATACCCGTTGCCATTCCTGCCGCCATATCCGTTGAGCCTACACCAGTTGAAAATGCCCCGAGTGCGCCGTAGGTACAGGTGTGGCTGTCTGCGCCGATAATGCAGTCGCCTGCGGTAACAACTCCCTGCTCGGGAAGAAGAGCGTGCTCAATTCCCATTTTTCCGACATCGTAAAAATGACTTACGCAATGGGAACACGCAAATTCACGGCATTGCTTCGACTGCTCGGCAGCCTTTATATCTTTGTTGGGAACAAAATGGTCAAGAACAATAGCCACTCTGTCTTTATCAAAAACTTTGTCAAAGCTTGCTTTTCTGAACTCATTGACGGCAACGGGGGTTGTAATATCGTTGCCGAGAACGATGTCGAGCTTCGCATTTATAAGCTGACCTGCCGTCACGCTTTCAAGTCCTGCGTGAGCGGCAAGGATTTTTTGTGTCAAAGTCATTCCCATTTTATTTTCCTCCTTTTGTCATATTGTGGAATGCGTTGAGAAGCGCATTGGTGCTTGCCTTGATAATATCGGTATCCGTGCCTGCGCCCCAGAACATTTCACCGCTTTCTCTTTCAAGACCGACGTAAGATGCCGCAACACTCTGCGAACCATGACCCTGCATACTGTGCTGAGTGAAAACCTGCAGGGTGTAGTTTTCGTTTGTATAAGCCTTGAGCGCATTGTTGACGGCGTTGAGCGAGCCGTTGCCCTCTGCCTGCATATCGGTTTCTTCGCCGTCTTTTAAGAAAGTGATTTCAATTTTGACCGTATCGTTCTCACGCATAAAATCAAAATATGAAATCGAAATAGGCGTTTCTTCGTAAAGATAATTTGCCTTGAAAATTTCGAAGACTTCATCGGCTTTGAGCTCTCTGTGTTCTCTGTCGGAAATATGCTTGCAGAGGTAACTGAGTTCTTCGCTCATCTTCTTCGGCAAGATGTAGCCGTAGTTCTGCTCGATAAGATAGCCTATACCGCCCTTGCCGCTTTGTGAATTGACTCTGATAACGTCAGCATCGTAGGTGCGGCTGATATCGTGGGGGTCAATCGGAATATACGGTACGCTCCATTCGTGAAGTCTTTTCTTGTTTCTGTATTTCATACCCTTTGCGATTGCATCCTGATGGCTGCCCGAAAAAGCGGCAAAAACAAGTGCGCCTGCATAGGGAGAACGCTCGTAAACGTGCATTCTTGTGCATCTTTCGTAGGTTTCAACAAGCTTCGGCATATCAGAAAAATCAAGCTTCGGGTCAACGCCGTGAGAATACATATTCATCGCAAGAGTAACGATATCAACGTTGCCCGTTCTTTCACCGTTGCCGAAAAGAGTTCCTTCAATTCTGTCTGCACCTGCAAGAATCGCAAGCTCTGCATCGGCAACGCCCGTTCCTCTGTCGTTATGGGGATGAAGTGAAATCGTAACATTCTCACGGTATTTGAGGTTTTCGTGCATATACTCAACCTGACTTGCATAAACGTGAGGACTACTCATTTCAACTGTTACGGGAAGATTTATGATAACGTTGTTTGTTTCACTCGGCTCAAGCACATCAAGAACCGCATTGCAAACCTCAAGAGCATATTCGGGTTCGGTTCCCGTGAAGCTTTCGGGGGAATATTCAAATCTGAAATTGCCTTCATATTCGCTTGCAAGCTTTTTGACAAGCTTTGCACCGTCAACGGCGATTTTTTTGATTTCTTCCTTTGATTTGCCGAAAACCTGCTCACGCTGGGCAACGCTGACGGAATTATAAAAATGAATTATCGCACTCGGCGCACCCTTGCAGGCATCAAAAGTTTTTCTTATAATATGCTCTCTGCATTGGGTGAGCACCTGCACGGTTACGTCGTCGGGAATCATATTGTTATCAATGAGAGCACGCAAGAATTCATATTCCGTTTCCGATGCAGCAGGGAATCCGACTTCAATTTCTTTAAATCCGACCTCAAGCAGAAGTTTGTAAAATTCAAGCTTTTCCTCAAGACTCATCGGAATAACAAGGCTTTGGTTTCCGTCACGCATATCAACGCTGCACCACTGCGGTGCTTTTTCGATATGGTCTTTGTTGACCCACTTGTTATATGTCTTATCAACGGGATAATATCCCACTCGGTATTTGGTTGAATCCATCATTCCGATACCTCCGCAACGGTATCAATTTCAACAAGCACGTTTTTCGGAAGCTCTTTAACTGCAACGCATGAGCGTGCAGGCTTGCCCGTGAAATATCTGCCGTAAACCTCGTTGAATGCGGCAAAATCGCTCATATCCTTAAGGAAACAAACCGTTTTGACAACATTTTCAAGGCTGCTACCCGCCGCTTCAAGAATGGCTTTTATGTTTTTACAAACCTGCTCGGTCTGCTCTGTAATTGTTTGTGCTTCAACCGCACCGCTTTCGGGGTTAATGGCTATCTGTCCCGATGTGAAAACAAGTCCGTTTGTAACAATCGCCTGTGAATAGGGTCCGATTGCATCGGGTGCATTTTTTGTATATATAACATTCATGATAATTCTCCTTATTCTACGATTTTAAAACTCTCTTTTTTGAGTGCCTCTTTGATTTCAAGAACATGGTCATAATTGCGAGTTTCCATTGTGATTCGCAGATAACAACCGTTCACGCTTTCCGTGCTGCCTGCACGTTCGTGATGAACGCCCGTAACGTTGCCGCCGCAGTCTGCAATAATTCTTGAAACATCCTTTAGCTGACCCGGTTTATCAATCAGTTCAATGAGCATACTTGAAGTTCTGCCCGATTTGATAAGACCTCGTTTGATTACTCTTGAAAGACTTGTAACATCTATGTTTCCGCCCGAAACAAGGCTGACAACTTTTTTACCCTGAACGGGGATTTTGTTGAACATCGCCGCCGCAACGGAAACGGCTCCCGCACCTTCGGCAATCATTTTCTGTTTTTCGATAAGTTCAAGAATTGCACCCGCAATTTCATCCTCTGTTACAAGCGCGATATCATCAACATATTTGTTTATCAGTTCAAAGGTGTGTTCACCGGGTTGTTTAACGGCAATACCGTCTGCGATTGTGGAAACGGAATCAAGGCACTCAATATTCCCGCTTTTGAGTGAATTGAACATACTCGGTGCGCCTGCCGCCTGAACGCCGTAGACCTTGATTGAGGGCCTGATTGATTTTAGTGCATAAGCAACACCCGAAATAAGACCGCCGCCGCCAATCGGAACGATAACCGCATCAACGTCGTCAAGGTCGCTTGCAATTTCAAGACCGATCGTGCCCTGACCTGCAATTACCGCTTCGTCATCAAACGGATGAACAAAGGTATAACCCATTTCATCTTTCAGCTGAAGTGCCTTTGCATAAGCGTCGTCATAGCAACCGTTGACAAGGCAAACGTCTGCACCGTAGCTCTTTGTTGCCTCAACCTTTGAAATCGGTGCGCTGTCGGGCAGGCAAATCAGCGACTTGATTCCGTGCTTTGACGCTGCAAGAGCAACTCCCTGGGCGTGATTTCCTGCCGAACACGCTATAACGCCTCTTGCTTTTTCCTCATCGGAAAGTGTAGCGATTTTATAGCCCGAGCCTCGTAGCTTGAATGAGCCTGTTTTTTGTAGGTTTTCAGGCTTCAGATACAGTTCGCAATCTACGGCAATTCCGTTTGAGGGAACAACCTTTGTTGCCCTTATAATGTCCTTGAGCACCACCTGTGCTTCAAAAATCTTGTCAAGCGTCAACATTTCACTACACTCCAATCTGTTTTCAGAATAAAAAAATAATCCTGCCTCTTAACTAAAATTAGTAAAGAGACAGGATTTCTAATACAAAATAATTAAAAATCTTGCGGTACCACTCTTCTTGCCGCCTCAAAAGGCGACCACTCACTGCGACCAACATCGCGCCCTGCTGTAACGGTCAGGCTCCGTCCTCCCTATGTATCAAAAGATTGGTTCGGGTAGGCTGCTCAGAGGAGAGCTCGCAAATAAGACCTTCCGTTGACTCGCACCATCCGTCAACTCTCTGAAGCAGGTACAAACCGCTTATTCCTCATCATAGCTTTTATGGTAGTTACACTACAAAAAACACGACTAACATCGCTCCCCGCTGTAACGGTCGGGCTCCGTCTGCCTTACTCAAAAATTTTTTCAGGCTCGCCGCTCTGAGGTGATTTAGCCTTGATAAATCCGTCCGCCGATTCACACCAACCATCGGCTCTCTGATGCGGGATTAATCTGCCGCTCCTCGTCATTGCGTTTGTTGAGTTATTAAATTGTTGTCATTATAGCACCGTGAAAATTTGCCGTCAATTGCGAATTTTCACAAAAAATTATTCGCTTTATCGATTTAAAGTTTTGCACTTTTAACAAAGTAGTGCGACGCATTATTTTATAAAATATTTTATTAATCGGTCAAAACAAATTTCCATTTGCAACAGCAGGAATTATCGGTTATATCTGGATAACAGCTTATTATTATCATTCTGCAGGAGATCCTGCGCCAAAAGGACGGTGTTGTTTGTTCTGACAAAATTCTAACAAACGGACAAAAAATGAGTTTTTGCATGAATCCAAGCATATCAACACTTGCAGAAATTGGCCTTTTGGTTTCTTGAACTGAACTTTTGTCGGGAAGTTCTGCAAGGTTCCACCAAATGGAATGCAATTCCACATACCGCGCGTCTCTACGAACCAAAAGGTCAGGGGTTCGAATCCCTTACAGCGCGCCATCTCGAGTGTTCATAACGGATTCAAGTTGTGAACACTCGATTTTTTATTTCAGTTACATTTTTGAGCAGGTGTTATGCCTGCTCTTTTTGTTTGTTACGGACAGTTTTTTATTTCAGCTTCAGATGAAACAACGGGATAATTTATTGGGATAGCTGCAATGCAGCGCAAGGGTAAAACCCTTGTCTAAAATCTTTGATTTTTCATTAGCGGAGCTACGCACATATACATTCCGCAA
>JBGVNA010000043.1:0-5101 GCA_045125175.1 Acutalibacteraceae bacterium | reverse complement strand
CAATCAACAGGCAAAGCCGTTACGCCTTTTTGCGCAAGCTCTTTTATTTTGCGAGCAGTTGCATTTGTATCTGCAAGGTCGCTTTTATTAAGCAGAACGATTCTCGGCTTCGAGCCGATAATTTCGTCAAGCTCGGGATTGCGGCTGCTCTCGGGTATTCTTGCATCAACAATTTCACACACCGCATCAACAAGCGACAAGCTTTCTTTAATTAATCTGCGGGTTTTCGCCATATGGCCGGGAAACCACTGAACCGTCATATTCTCATTCATAATTATTCTATACCGTCAAATGTCGGCGCCATTCTGAAAAGCGCCTTACCCATTACATATTCTTCTCTGATTAATCCTACTCTGTTATCTCTGCTGTCTGTTGAATGATTTCTGTTATCGCCCATAACAAAAACATAGCCCTCGGGAATGGTTACAGGACCGTTGAAATCCTCTCTGTCATATGTCGGCTCTGCAGTATAAGGCTCATCAAGAGCAACGCCGTCAACATAAACTATGCCTTCAACAAAATCAATGTCAACCGTCTGACCCTCGGTAGCGATAACTCTCTTTACAAGAGTATCGGGAATGCCTGAGTCCTCAGCGCCCGGCTGGCAGGTAACAACGATATCTCCGCATTGCGGTTTTAAATATGTTGCAGTCAGTATAATTCTGTCGTTATTATCAAGTGTAGGGTACATTGATGTGCCGACAACGCCGACTGTTCTGAACACACACATAAACACAACCGCAACGGAAATAACGGCAGTTGCCACTATGGAAACAACATCATAAAGCAAATTTGATGATGTATTTTTTTCTTTTTCAGCCATAACAGACACTCCTTTATTCAACTTTCCAATCCCCTGCGGGATAAATTCTCATATAAACCTCGCCGAGAATATATCTTTCATCAATAAAGCCGATTTTACTCGAACGGCTGTCAAGCGAATCGTTTCGGTTATCACCCATAACAAAAACCTTGCCTTCATCAACAGTCAGCGGAAACTGAACATCGTATCTAAGCGTTGTAGGCTCGTTGATATACGGCTCATCAAGCAGCTCGCCGTTAACATAAACCTCGCCGCGCTGAAAATCGATATCCACAGTGTCACCGCCGGTGGCAATAACCCTTTTAACTATGGGCACATTACGCTCCCACGGTTGAGTAACGATAACTATATCTCCCCTGTCAATGCTCAGGCTCAAGCCTGAAACAGCAACCCAGTCGCCGTCATGCAGTGTCGGATACATCGAATTACCGTCAACGCCGATCACTCTGAACACCACTGCGAACACTATAAAAGCCATAATAACCGCACCTTTAAGCGAATCGGTCACATCATAGATAAATGATGTAATTCTCGGCACTTCGGGCTCCTGCGGCTCAAACTCTATCCAGAATTCTTCGATTTTTCGCACGGTGTTCTCCTTTCTGCACAAAGAGCGCAAATTTAAAGTAATTAATTAATAGAGATAATAGTAAAGGTGTAACAACCGCAAAATTGTTACACCCTCAAGCTGATTATCTGATCTGTTCCTTAACCTTAGCAGCCTTACCAACTCTGTCTCTGAGGTAGTAGAGCTTGCTTCTGCGAACACGGCCGTGTCTGATTACTTCAACCTTAGCAACGTTAGGTGAATGAACGGGGAATACCCTTTCAACGCCTACGCCGTATGAAACACGACGAACAGTGAAGGTTGCTGAAACGCCTGAACCCTTGGTAGCGATAACAGTGCCTTCAAAAGCCTGAATTCTTTCTTTGTCACCTTCGCGAATCTTAACGGAAACCTTAACGGTATCACCGACTTCGATTGCGGGCACTTCGGATTTGAGTGAATCCTGTGCAATTAATTTGAGTGCATCCATTGTAATTTTCCTCCGATTTTTTCAGAAGTTCGTAACTGCCTTTGCAGAAAGAGGAACGTCCGCTTTAATGTTATTGGCATTAACCCCCGTCTTTGAAATGACGGCACAAATGCGAATAATATGATATCACAACATTTTAAAGATTGCAAGTATTTTTTTGCTGTTTTAACATATTTTTTATATTTTGATAAATATGCACCAAAAAGTGAGTTTTTATAGCATTTCAATCATTCAAAAATGCTTAAATCCTCCTGCAAAAGCTTGGTTCTGACTATAGTAACTTTCTCCGTTTCAGCTCCGAACTGCGAAAGCAGCGAATTCAGCAGAAGCTCGGCGTTAAGATTAACCGTGTTACCTGCTGCAAGAACAGTTTTTATATGCACTCCGCTCTCCTGCACTCCGATTTCAAACGAGCGCACCATTTCGCAGATATTGACAGTTTTTATGCCCTTTTTGCTGCGCTTTTCTGCATTAAGAATTCCGCCGTCCATAATGCTTTTTGCACCTGCGGCAAAGCCTTCCGCCTCGCCCTCGTCTGCAAACTCCGCTATAATTTCATATTCTGCGGCGGCGATTGCATTCGGCTTACACTCAGGCTTTGCAACATCAACAATTTCAATACCCTCGGGCATAACCGAATTCAGTCTTTTCTTAATTTCGCCAAATGAAATTTCGCCCTCGATTTTGATATCAAGAGGCTCTCTCATGCCGACCTGACCGAGAGGCAGCGGCATAAGAAATGTCATATAAGGATGAGGGTTAAATCCCTCTGTGTACCAAAGAGGAATTTCTGCGCGCCTTACGGCACGGGTCATGCAGCGGTTCATATCGAGATGAGAGATATAAACGGCAAGACCGTCTTTTTTAAACCACAGTCTTACTGATTTCATCGCACACACCTCCGTTAAGCCTGTTTGCACCGCAGCCTGCGCATTTTTCACGGCAGCAGGCAGTTGTTTCTCCCTTATGAGCTTTTTTATTTTCATTGATAAGGAAATTCTTGGTCACGCCGTAATCCATGTGATCCCACGGAAGAATTTCATCATATTCGCGGCGTCTTGCAGTGTAGAAATACGGGTCAATTCCGTTTTCCGCAAAGCTTTCTTCCCACACCTCGGGCTTAAGGCATTCTGCCCAACCGTCAAATGAGCAGCCCTTGCGCCACGCAGTTTCGATAACATCGGCAAGACGTCTGTCACCCCTTGCGAAAACGCCTTCAAGGAAGCTTGTCCACGGCACATGACGTGAAACACTGACTTTTCTTGTTTTTACACATGAAATCAGATAATTCTGCTTATCGATAAGCACATCGGGCTTGTCCTGCGGTTCCCACTGGAAAGGAGTGAATGGCTTGGGCACAAGCGAGGCAACGCTTATGCTGACGTTAACGCTCTTACCCTTGGGTTTATCGGGATTTTTATAAAATTCATCAACAACTGCCTGAGCAAGGTCTGCAATTCCGCAGATATCCTCTTGGGTTTCGGTGGGCAGACCAATCATAAAATAAAGCTTTACTGCGGTCCAGCCTCCCGCAAATGCCTGAGCGGCGGTTGTGAGCACCTCTTCTTCGGTTATGTTTTTATTGATAACATCACGCAGACGCTGTGTTCCCGCTTCGGGCGCAAAGGTAAGGCCGCTGCGCCTTACGGCGTTGAGCTGCTCCATAAGCTCCTTGGGGAAATTATCTGCTCTGAGCGAAGGCAGGGCAATATTGATTTTTTGCTCAACAGTCCACGGAAGCATATTGGTTATAAGCTTTTCAAGACCTTTGTAGTCGCTTGTGCTGAGTGAGCAAAGCGAAATCTCATCATATCCCGTGCTGTCGCATATTGCACGGCACTGTGCCTCAACCGCTTCGGGCGATTTTCTTCTGAGAGGTCTGTTGAGAAATCCTGCCTGGCAGAAGCGGCAGCCTCTTATGCAGCCTCTGAAAATTTCAACGGTTGTTCTGTCATGAACGACCTCAAGAAACGGAACAACAAATTCCGTTGGAGAAAACATGCTGTCAAGGTCGGCAACATTTCGCTTTTCAACCTTTTCGGGCGCACCGTGAGTGGGCGTTATCGACTTAACAGTGTTATCGCTGTTATATTCGACCTCATAGAGCGAGGGCACATAAACACCCTTTATCTGTGCCGCAGCTTCAAGAAATTCCTGCTTTGATGCACCTTTTGCTTTATATTCCTTGAGCAAATCGACAAGCTCATTCGTAACCTCTTCGCCGTCACCGGGCAGAGTAATATCAACAAATTCAGCTATCGGCTCGGCATTGCACACGCAGGCACCGCCCGCAATAACAATAGGAGTTAAAGCGTTTCTGTTTTTTGCTCTTACGGGAAGTCCTGCAAGGTCAAGCATATTAAGCACATTTGTGTAACTCAGCTCATACTGCATGGTAAAGCCGATGATATCAAAATCACGGATGGCGTCGCCACTTTCAAGACCGTAGAGCGGAATATTGTTTTCACGCATTACCTGCTCCATATCGACCCAGGGCGCAAAAACTCTTTCGCACCACGCATCTTCCCTTGCGTTTACAAGAGAATAGAGTATTTTCATGCCGAGATGTGACATGCCTATTTCATAGGTGTCGGGGAAACAGAACGCATAGCGGATATCAACCTTTGATTTATCCTTCACAATGCTGTTAAGCTCGCCGCCCGTATATCTGCCGGGCTTCTGCACCTTAAGCAAAAACTTTTCAAGTTCCTTGGGATACATAGACTTTCTCCTATAATAAATTTATATCTCGTATATAATAGCATATTACGCCGAAAAAATCTATATTTTAATTTTGTTATTTTCTTTTTTATTTATAAACATTGCAGCGGCAAGATATGCCGATACTGTAAGCAAGGTGATATTGCCGCTTCTGAGCATAACCGCAAGCCCCAATGCAGCCATCGGAGCAAGCACTGCACACGAAATAAAAAAGCATATTTTTTCGCCTTTTTCGTCACCCATAACTCTGCCGAGAAGAAAATGCAGAATATTTCCGCCGTCGAGAGGTTGGCACGGAATAAGATTGAACGCACCCACACAAAGACTGATAACAGCCGCCGTTTTTATCCCCTCCGATGAGCCTGTGATAAAAAGCAAGGCTGATAAAAGAAGATTTGCAGCGGGCCCCGAAGCATAAACAGCAATTTCCCAAAAACCTTTTTGATAAAGTGGATTTTCTCTTTCAAGCTTTATTCCGTAAAAAGAAAGCTCTATAAGCTTCGGATGTTCACCAAGAATA
>JBGVNA010000042.1:0-13517 GCA_045125175.1 Acutalibacteraceae bacterium | reverse complement strand
ATGCCCTGCAGACAATGCGTATGGCCGCCGATAACGGCATCAACGCCCGCATCGATATATTCTCTTGCCATGGTTTTCTGGGCTTCTTCAAGCTTGGTTGAGTTTTCTGTTCCCCAATGAACATAAGCTATAAGCACATCGCACTGTGAATCGGCTTCTTTAATCGCCTCAACAAATGCGGAGCTGTCATAAGTACCCATTACGCCTGCCGTTGTTTCATCTGCAACAGGGGTAAAGCTTACCTTTTCCGCTCTGCTTGCAGCAACGATACCGACCTTAATGCCGTTAACAATAAAATAATATCCCTCTGCTGCTTCGCCGATATCCATACCGGCACCGATATAAGGAATCCCTACTGTTTTGAGATGGGCAAGGGTATCTTCAAAGCCTGTGATGCCGTAGTCATAGACATGGTTATTGGCAAGAGAAACAATGTCAACTCTCATATCCTTATAAATCTGAAGCATATCGGGGTCAACCTGAAAAGTCCATGTTTTTCCGCTCAGGGGTGTTCCTCTTTCTCCTACGGAAAACTCATTGTTAATAAGAAAAACATCCGAAGCTTTAAGATAGTCAACAACTTCGGGCTTTATGCAATTGAGAACACCGCCCATCTGACTTGCATGATACATAGGTGCATAATCGGGGTCAAAAAGAATATCCCCAACGAATGAAACGGTAAAGCTGTCTTTGCCGTTGAATCCGAAATTGCTTATATTATCGGCGCTGAGTCTGCCCGAAAGCATATCACCGATAACAAGGCGCGAATAACCCGTAACTTCAAGCCAGGTAAGCTCGGTATAATTTCCGCTTTCAATTTCATCAAGCAGTGCCTGTGCCATCTCTTCACCCATTGATTCAAGAAAAACAGGGGTCATATCAACACCAGTTTCAGCGGAAATCAGTTCGGCGGCCTCTGCATAGTCAAACGCCATTGCCTGCGCCTGACGGGTTTCGATAAACTCTTTGCTTGCGCTGATTTGACATGAACAAAGAGCACATAATATAAATGTTACTATAAATAAAAATATAATTCGTTTAATCAAATTTTTCTCCCCCAAGTCTGTGTCGGAGCTCTATTATTTCTGTTAATTCAAGACTGACCGCTTTCATATATTCAAGGATTTTTTCATCACGGATAAGGTAGAGTGCCGCCTTACGCACCTCTTTCACAAAAGACGGGTCAAGCTGCTTATTCTGCCGTGCGAGAGGGCACATTCCTGCTCTCGGGTCATAGATGACTTTTATTCGGATTTTGCCGTCATCCTCAAAAACAAGAGGAAACAGCGGAAATATACGGCATGCAAGAGGTCTTTCGGCTCTGTTGCATTCGCCCGAGCAAATAACCATGGGGTAACCGTAGTTCCCCTCGGTTTCGCATATTTCAAATCCTTCTTTCCCCTTGAAAAGCTCCTCTTCATAAGGAAAAAGCCACATTCCCTGACCGTCGCCCCTGCAGCAAAGTCCGTCACAAAGCCTGCCGCAATTATAAAATCCGAGGGGTGTTTTATGATAAAGCCGCTCATAAGCTTCACGCAGAGCGGGATTTTTAATTTCAATCACAGTGTCAGCATCCTTTCTGCAAAAGCCTGCAGTGAAAAATCACAAAGCGTTTTGGGATGGTTAAGGTATTTTTTGAGCAATTCTCGGGTTTTCGCCTTGTTTTCTTCAGAATTATCGCCGAGAATGCCCACAGCCGATATAATAAGCTCAAGGGCAATTTTCTGCTTGTCTGCCCAAGGTACAAGTTCCGTAAGCATAGGATTATCAACGGTTTTAAGGTGTTGGCAGCAGACTGAAAGCTTTTCAATATACTCTGCCATATCGGCATATGCGCCAAACATATCGCCGCCGAAGAATTTCTGCTGAGCGGAATTCAGGCAGGCGTTGAGCAACGGCGAATTTTCAACCTTGAAACACGAAGTGAGCAAGTTATCAAAAAAAGGCATAAGGATATCTTTTTGCTCGCCGAGAATTATTTCACAAGCCTTCAGCCAAGACTCATATCCGTTATAAGCAACGGGATTCCAAAGGTAGTCGCACACGGTAAGCAAAGGAATTCTGCTTGATAAACAATATTCCATTGTATTTGAAATAACACCTTCGGAATAACGGTATAAATCCCTCTCTCTGCCGTCGATATAGCCGATATGCATTTCATTCTGCATTTCGGCATCGTTAACTGGAAAGTTATCCCAATACAGAGGTTTACGGTTTGTTGAATTTTCAAATATAACCGCTTCTCGCACGGTGATTTCCTGTGAACAGATATTTTTACCTGTCCAGAAAATATTTATGCCTCCCGAAAGACCCTGACCAAGCTTGGAAATGTAATATTCGTCACCTTTTCCGTGATACTGCAAGGGGCAAACGGTCAGTTTGCAATCGGGGTTAAGCTGTTTGAGATAATCGTAAAATTTGTTAGAAAGATAAACGTGAGCATTGACCGCTTCGCCGTCAAATACAACTTTATCCTGCTCAAAATAGAGATTTTCGGGAATATCGTCGAGCAGCAAACCGAAATTTCTGATTCCAATTCCGTAAAGCTGATTAGCTTTACAAACAAGTTTTCCAAAATCCTCTTCTGAAGAATATCTCATACTGAGTCCCGGAGCAATGCAGAAGTGAAAATCAACAAATTTTTCTTTGCAAAAATCCGAAAGCTCAGAAAGCTGTGAAAGTTCTTTTTCGGGATAAAGTTCATCCCATTTATCCCTGTGATAAGGATCATCCTTTGGGGCATAATAATATGTGTTCATGCCGTAAAAAGACATGAGTTCAAGCATCATTCTGCGGTTTTTGTGGCTCCACGGATTGCCGTAAAACCCTTCTATATAGCCCCTTTTGGCGAATAACGGGTAATCCTCAGCCGAACCGATAAAGAATTTTTTGTCACGGCTCATTGCAACGAGTTTGTTCATTGCTCTGAACAAACCTTTGCGGCAGGATACGGTAACGGCAGCTCTCAAACCGTCATCACATTTTTCAATGGCAATGAGGTATTTTTCATCGCTTAATTTTCGGGTTTCTTCAATATATTCCGTGCGGCGGGTATTTTCTTTGTTTATATTAACGTAAAGCTCGTTGCCTTTACATGATTTGTCAAAAAAAGTTGCAGCATACTCGCTGTCAAAGCCGCTTATCTGCACTGATTCGGGTGCGAAATCCACCCATTCGGTTATGTTTGTTTTTTGAAAGGCAGGATAAATCATAATGACTTGATCTCCTTGATATATTTTTTGACGTAAGCATCGTTGATTTCATCGCCGCCGTCAACATTGCTGCTTGAAAAAACTTCGGGAGTGAAGCCGTCGGCAACCATCATTTCAACCGCTCTCGCTTCAATCGCATTGAGAATTGCAGCACCCGCAGCGGTTGAGGTAGGCGCAACGTTTCTGCCGATTTCTTTTATCTCCATGGAAGCATCGCCCATGCAGCCACAGTTATCAATAACTATACTGCCAAGCTCATAAAGCTTTTTACCGCTTGAATGTCTTGATTCCCCTTGAAGAGTATGCTCCATATTGGTGATAACAACGGTTTTTATTCCTTTTTCTTTTGCAATCAGCGCAAGGTCAATTGCAACGCCGTTTCTGCCCGAGTTAGAGAAAAGGAAAAGTATATCATTATTTTTAAGGTCATGCATCTCAAAAAGTATTTCGCCGTAGCCCTCAAGGCGTTCAAGAGCAGTGCTCTTTGATGCGCTTTCGTGAAGCATCAAACCCGTTTCAAGAATAGGGTTAACGTTCACCAGACCGCCCGCACGGTAAAAAATCTCCTCAGCAAGCATGTGGGAATGGCCTGTTCCGAAAGTATGGATTCTGCCGCCGCTTTCAAGGGTATCCGCAACGGCACATGCCGCGCTTTCAATATTATCCGCCTGTTCCGAAGCGATGCGTGTAAGTATCCTCTGAAGATTTTTAAAATATTCCGTTGCCTTTGACATAATCCTACCTCCGAAAAAGTCATTACTCTAATTCTAATCGTTATTGAGTAAAATATCAAGTTTTTTACAAAATTACTTTATTTTTATTACCTTGTATGTTATAATTCAGTAAATCAGAATGGACGGTGTTTCTTTTATGAAGCGACAAAGCGGAATTTTAATGCACATTTCCTCTCTCTACGGTGATTATTCCATAGGAACATTCGGAAAAAGTGCGTTCGAATTTATAGATTTTCTTGTTGACAACGGTTTTTCTGCGTGGCAGGTATTGCCTTTCACCGTTACCGACGAATACAATTCGCCTTATAAATCGTTCTCGGCATTCGGCGGCAACCCTTATTTTATTGACCCCGAAAAGCTTTATAACGACGGGCTTATTTCAAAGGCTGACCTTGAAGAATGCAGACAGAACACGCCATATTCATGCGAATTTGAACGATTGGACAAAGAGCGTATGCTGCTTTTGAGAAAGGCATATAAAAATTTTAAAAAACAAGCTGAAGTTGATGAATTTATTGAAAAGCATACGAGGCTTGAAGCTTTTTGCCGATTCATGACACTCAGAGAGCAAAACGGCAACAAGCCCTGGCAGGAATGGGAATCGAACGAAATAACCGACGCCGAAACACTCGGCATGTGGCAATTCATTCAGTATGAATTTTTTACACAGTGGGCAAAAATCAAGGAATATGCAAACTCAAAGGGAGTAAGCATAATCGGCGACATCCCCATATATGTTTCGGACGACAGCTGCGATGTTTGGGAAAACAAAAATCTTTTTCAGGTTAACGAAAAGGGCTATCCTTCAAGAGTTGCAGGCGTTCCGCCCGATTACTTTGCAGAGGACGGTCAGCTTTGGGGCAATCCCCTCTACGATTGGAATGCAATGAAAACCGACGGCTTTGTCTGGTGGAAAGAACGCATTGACCACGCTCTTCATATGTTTGACGGCGTGAGAATTGACCATTTCAGAGCAATTGAAGCTTATTGGTCTGTTGATGCAAATGAAACCACCGCAAGAAACGGAGAATGGGTCAAGGGCCCTGGTATTGAGCTGATTGAAGCTATAAAAGAAGGTCATGAAGACAAGCTGATAATTGCCGAAGATTTGGGCGATATAACAGACGAGGTGCGTGATCTTGTTGAAAAAAGCGGCTTTCCCGGTATGAGAGTTTTCCAATTCGGTTTCCTCGATGACGGTAACAGCATCCATATGCCGCATAATTATATCAGAAACTCGGTTGCATATTCGGGCACTCACGATAACAACACTCTTTTCGGCTTCCTTTGGGAAAGCAGTGACGATGTGCGAAAAAGAGCATTGGATTACTGCGGATTTTCAGGCGGTGATTGGGGCGGCGCAACCCCCCTGCTGCTGCGTGCTGTGTTTGCAAGCGTAAGCGACCTTGCGATTATCCCTATCCAGGATTTTCTGATGTACGGTTCGGACACAAGAATAAACACTCCCGGCGTTGCAAGCGGCAACTGGAGCTACAGAGTGACCAAAGAGCAGCTTATGGGCGCCGACAAGGAATTTTTCAAATCACTTAACAGAATATACAGAAGGTAAAATATGAAAAACTTTTTTGAATTCAGCGAAAAAATCAAAGCGGCAAGCGATGCCGCTCTCATAAAAGCAAAAGCAAAATTTAACGAAATTGACGATATAGCAGAATATAACCAGCAAAAGGTGCTTTCGGCATTTATCAATAACAGAGTCAGTGAAACAGATTTTTCAGGCTCAACCGGCTATGGCTACGGCGACACAGGCAGAGAAAAGCTTGACAGAATCTATGCCGAAATTTTCGGCGCAGAGGATGCAATAGTCCGCCACAGCTTCACCTGCGGCACGCACACTCTTGCCGTTGCACTTTTCGGTGTTCTGCGCCCCGGTGACACGATGCTTTGCGTCACAGGCACTCCTTATGACACAATTCACAGTGTTATCGGCATAAGCGGCGAAGGAATGGGCTCACTGAAAGATTTCGGTGTTGAATACGCTCAGGTTGACCTTGATAAAAACGGCAGACCCGATATGGCGGCAATTGAAAAGGCTCTTGAATCAAATCCCAAGATGGTTTATATTCAGCGTTCAAGAGGCTACAGCCTGCGCCCCAGCCTTTCTGTTAAGGAAATCGGTGAAATAGCAGAGCTTGTTCATTCAAAATGCGATGCAGTTGTTATGGTAGACAATTGCTACGGCGAGCTTGTTGAAAAAATTGAGCCCACAGAGGTCGGCGCAGACCTTATGGCAGGCTCTCTCATAAAAAATGCCGGCGGTTCAATTGCAAGAACGGGCGGCTACATAGCAGGCCGAGCGGACCTCGTTGAGCTTTGCGCATACAGAGCAACAACCCCCGGTCTCGGCAAAGAAGTAGGTTGCACATTGGGTGAAAACAGAAATATGTTTATGGGTATTTTCCATGCTCCCCATATTGTCGGCGAAGCCCTTAAGGCAGCAGTTTTTGCGGCAGCTCTTTTTGAGAATTTCGGCTTTAAGGTTACACCTTCAAGCGATGAAAGCAGACACGATATAATTCAGGCACTCTGTCTTGAAAATGCAGACAGGCTCGTTGAATTCTGCCGAGGAATTCAAAGCGGTGCTCCCGTTGATTCCTATGTTACACCCGAGCCGTGGGATATGCCCGGTTACGACAGCAAGGTTATCATGGCGGCAGGCGCATTCATCCTCGGCTCATCAATAGAGCTTTCCGCAGATGCTCCTCTCAGAGAGCCTTTTGCGGTATGGATGCAGGGCGGCATCAACTTCCACTCGGCAAAAACTGCCATTATGCTTGCAGCTGAGGGACTGGCAAAGAAGGGGCTGATATAAATGGAATATAAAGGAATAACCCGTGATGCCCTGTTTCTCATGGCAGATAACCGTTTCAGGGACTCCAAGGAATATTACGAAGAACATAAAGAACAGATAAAAAGCAGCATGACAATCCCTATGCGCCAGCTTGCGGGGATAATCGGCGAAGAACTGCTTGCGGTTGACCCCCTGATGAACACAATTCCCACAAAAATGGTTTCAAGAGTGCGCCGTGACACACGCTACACTAAGGACAAAAGCCTTTACCGCGAAAACATGTGGATAATGTTTATGCGCCCGAAGCATGAATGGAGAGGCTATCCCTGTATGTGGTTTGAAGTCACTCCCCGTGAATACACAATGGGTGTCGGCTTCTACGGCGATGAACCCGGTCTTTTGGAAACATTCAGAAAAAATTTGCGTGAAAGACCCGATGAATTCAGAAAAGCAGCTGATATGTGCGTTAAGGTCGGCTCATATTTTATGAAAAGACAATATAAAAGACCTTTCCCCGGCTGTCCCGAAGGGCTTGAAGAATATTACAACGCCAAGGATATCGGCTTTATCACATTTTCAGGTCAGCTTGAAGATCTTGAAAATGAGAAAATTATTGAAATTATGAGAGGAACTTACAAGGCATATACGCCGATGTATAAATTCCTTCTCAGCGTTTCCGACGAATATTTTTCAAAGGGAGAATAAAAATGGACTATTCCAAGTTCAAAAGCGGCAGCGATATAAGAGGATATGCTCTCGGTGACGAAGCAAATCCTTTGTATATGAGCGATGAAATGGTTATGCGTTCATCGGCTGCGTTTGCAAAATGGCTGAAAAGCAAGGCAGGCAAGGACAAGCTTAAAATTTCCGTCGGTCATGACAGCCGACTTTCGGCAGAAAGAATAAAAAATGCTGTTATAAAAGCCCTTGTTTCAAACGGAGTTTATGTTGCAGACTGCGGATTAAGCTCCACCCCTGCAATGTTTATGACCACCGTTGAAGCAGACTGTGACGGCGCCGTGCAGATAACCGCAAGCCATCACCCGAAAGATAGGAACGGATTAAAATTTTTTACCCGTGACGGTGGCCTTGACGGCTCGGATATTGCAGAAATTCTTAAAAACGCAGGTGAAATTGAAAATCCCGTCGGCAATGAAAACGGAGAATGTCTGCCCTGCGACTTTATGAAGAATTATGCCGAAATTCTTCGCAATATGATAATTGAAGGCGTTGACGACAAAGCCGACCGTGAGCATCCGCTAAACGGCATGAAAATAGTGGTTGATGCAGGAAACGGCGTTGGCGGCTTCTACGCAAAAGATGTGCTTGAGCCTCTCGGCGCAGACACATCAGGAGGCCTTTATCTTGACCCCGACGGCAATTTCCCCAATCACGCCCCTAACCCCGAAAATGCGCAGGCTATGGAATGTGTTTCGAAAGCAACCGTTAATGCAAATGCGGATTTCGGCGTTATATTTGACACGGATGTTGACAGAGCGGCGTGTGTCGGCAAGGGCGGGTTTGAAATAAACCGCAACCGCCTTGTTGCGCTCGCATCAAAAATAGCTCTTGCCTCCTGCCCCGGCGGTACGATTGTTACCGACAGTGTAACCTCTGACGGCCTTGCGGAATTCATCGCCGCTAACGGCGGAAAGCATCTGCGCTTCAAGAGGGGCTACAGAAACGTTATCAACAAACAGATTGAGCTTAACGCAAGCGGTGTTCCATGCCCCCTTGCAATGGAAACATCGGGGCATGCAGCGTTTGCGGACAACTATTTTCTCGATGACGGCGCATATCTCATAACAAAGCTTATCATCGAAGCCGCAGCTCTTGCAAAGCAAGGCACAAGCCTTGAAGAGCTTATCGGCAGGCTCCGTGAGGCAAAAGAAGAAAAAGAGCTTCGCTTCAAAATTCTTTGTGACAATTTCAGACCCGAGGGCGAAAAAATCATCTCACTTTTTGAGAGCGAAGCAAAAGAGCATAACGGCTGGACCGCCTGCAATGACAACTATGAGGGTATTCGTATAAATGCAGCAAACGGCAACGGTTGGTTTCTTATCCGTCTGAGCGTTCACGACCCTATAATCGTTTTCAACGCAGAGAGCGACGAAATCGGCGGCATTATTAAAATGTGCAGGGATATTCTCGCTGTAATTTCAAAAGCCGAAAATCTTAATAAGCTTGATATATCAGCTTTAACCGAATTTGTAAAGGAGAAATAAAAATGATTGATAAAATTATAAAAGCTTTTTTTGCGCTTGTAACCGCAATACTCACGATATTTTATACCCCCACACCCGTAACAAATGTTAACCCCGTAAATCTGCCCGAGATCAAGAAAACTCAGGATGTTACCGTTATGACATATAACGTTTATATCAAAGGCTCGGGCGATCTTTCACCTGAAAACAGAACCCCCAATGTTGTTGAAAACATCCGCAGATATATGCCCGATTCGTTTGGTCTTGAAGAGGCTGATCCCAACTGGATTGCAAGAATCGCCGATGCAATGCCCGAATATGACTATGTTGGTGTCGGCAGAAATGCCGACGGTGGCGGCGAAGCAAGCCCCGTATTCTACAAAAAAGATAAATATGAAGTGCTTGATTCGGGAACATTCTGGCTTTCAAAAACACCCAACAAGCCTTCAAAGGGCTGGGATGCAATGTTCAACAGAGTTTGCACCTACGCTGTGCTAAGAGATAAGGAAACCGGCTTCATTTATGCTCATTTCAACGCTCATTTTGACCATCTCGGCGTTATCGCAAGGCTTGAATCTGTTTCTGTTGTTGCCGATAAGATTTCAAAAATCTGCAACACCTTCCCCGTTGTTTTCACCGGTGACCTTAATGATTATGAGGGCGGCGATATGTATAACCGCATTCTTGAAGCAGGCTTCAAAGATACAAAACATCTTGCAGAAACCGTAACAGGCGGCAACGTTACATATCACGGCTATTCAGAGCTTGTTGAAAAAGATGCACCCATCGACTTCATCTTCGTTAACGCAATGGCAACCGACGTTGAAAGCTACACCATTGACACAACACAGTATAACGGCAATTACGCATCAGACCATCATCCCGTAGTTGCAACGATGACACTTTATAACTAAGAAAGGAAGTAAACACAATGTATTTCAAAGCTATGCAGGCAGTTGTTGCCTTTTTTATCACGCTCATTACAGCTATTTTCCCCCAGGCACCTTCAGAGGGCATCAAGCCCACTCTTCCCCTCACAAACGTTAACCCCAACCCCATTGCGGAATCGGTAAAAACACAGGATCTCAAAATTATGAGCTACAACCTTAAAATCAGCGGTGACGGTATAAGAGCAGTTGAAAACAGACTTCCTTACATCGTTGACACAATCAATGAGCATACCCCCGATTCCTTCGGTGTTCAGGAAGCTGATAAAAACTGGGTTGAAAGCATTGCAGCAGAGCTTGATAACTACGCTCATGTTGAAAAATACAGAGAAGACGGCATTGAAAAGGGCGAAGCAAGCGCAATTTACTATCTCAAAGATAAATATGACCTTGTTGATTCAGGTCATTTCTGGCTTTCCGAAACTCCCGAAAAGCCTTCAAAAGGATGGGATGCAGCCTGCGAGAGAATCACATCATGGGTTATCCTCAAGAACAAAGAAACAGGCTTCACCTATGCACATTTCAACACTCATCTTGACCATGTGGGCAACATCGCTCAGGCAGAATCCGTTGCTCTTCTTTCGGCAAATATTGCAAAAATTGCTCCCGATATTCCCGTTGTTCTCACAGGCGATTTCAATTTCAGCGAAGGCACCTCAAACTATGAAAATGTTCTTTCTTGCGGACTTAAGGACACAAAATTCTTGGCATCAGAATATGATGACCATGCAACCTATCACGGCTATCATGTGATTGTGCCTGACACAAAACCCATTGACTTCGTTTTTGTCAACGGCTACTGCTCATCAGTTAAATCAAGCAAAATCGAATCTGATTTTGTTCATCACATTCTTGCATCGGATCATTTCCCCATCATTGTTGAAATGACTCTATTTAACGGGGGGAACGTTTGATGTATAGGGTATTGTCGTTCAACCTGCTTTGTGCGGGCAAAGGCGCAAGAACCTGGAGAAAAAGAGTCCCCAAGGTTATCAGCATCATAAAGGAAGCAAATCCCGATTCATTCGGCGTACAGGAAGCGCACTGGGAATGGATGAAAAAACTCTGCAGATATCTGCCCGAATATTCCTATATAGGCGTCGGAAGAGAAGACGGTAAAAAAGGCGGCGAATTTGCGGCTGTATTCTACAAAAAAGATAAGTTTACCGCAAGCGACAGCGGCAACTTCTGGATTTCCGAAACTCCCGAAAAGCCTTCAAAAGGCTGGGACTCAGCCTGCACAAGAATTGCTACATACGTCAAGCTTACCGATAAAGAAAACGGCAAGGAATATATCCATTTCAACACCCACCTTGACCACGTCGGCAGAATTGCTCAGATAAACGGTGCAAAGATGATTCAGGAAAAAGCAGCTTCGTTTGGCGGAATTCCCGTTGTTTGCACAGGCGATTTCAATGTTTTTCAGGATTCGGACTGCTACAATACGATGGTAAGCGGCAACATGAAAGACGCAAGAAAGCTTGCCGCCGATTCGGATGAATGCTACACCTTCCACGGCTTCAAGCCCGATGAAATTCAGGAAAGAATAGATTTTGTTTTTGTTGATGAATCAACGGTAAAGCCCTTGAATTTCAAGGTTATCAACAAATTGGTTGACGGTGATTTTTATTCAGACCACAATGCGGTTTATGCGGATATTGAACTGAAATAAGCAAAAAGTTAAGGCAGAGGAGTTTATCCTCTGCCTTTCTTTGTTTATTATTCGCCAACCATTACCTTGCCGAGCTTGATGTTGAACACAAAATCCTTCTTTGTGCCGTTATCGTCAAGCACAATTTTGATAACATCATTGTTAAGGCGTTCTGCCGAAACAATCTTCTCATTTGTTTTCTTAAGATATTTCTTAAGCATTGCCATCTGCTCTGCATCATAATCCCCTGCGTTATCCGAAACAAAAAGAACGTTACCGCAAAGATTATTGATTCTTGCCAGAAGCTTTTTCTGCTCCAATGTGAATTTAAGATTGTTATTTCTCAGGAAGAATACATCGGGGTCATTCATAAACACTCTGCCGTTGAGATGGCGGCGGAATATTGAATTGTTGATTGCGCTCTGCGCGCTGAGCATTTCATTGCTTACGTGAATGTGATTATAGATTTTGCCTGTATATGTAAGGTCAACGTCACAGCTTATTCTGCAGGCATCGCAAACGCCGATAGCTGCGCTCATGGGAATACCGCAACCAAGAAGAAGCTTGTCGCCCACACATTCTCTGAGAAGCTGCATTGCCTCATACATGATTTCACCGCGGCACTTTCCGTTTCTGGGTGTTACGCATTCGCTGTAGAGGAAGTCGAGCTTAACCATATCATAGCCCCATTCGTTGAGAACAACGTCAAAAACTTTTTTGATATAAGCTCTTGCTTCGTCATTATAAATATCAAGAGTATAGGCTCCGCCCCATGCAATGCATCCAAGCTGAGGCTTGCCGTTTTCCTTGATAAGCCAATCGGGGTGCTCCTTCGCAATTCTTGAAACCTTCTGGCAACTGAAGGGAGCAATCCAGATACCAGCCTTATAGCCCTTTGCGTGAATTTTATCTGCGATATACTTCATGCCGTGGGGGAATTTTTCGGGGCATGGGTCAAGCCAATCGCCAACAAAAGGCTCATAGCCGTCGTCAATCTGGAATATTGAAACCTCGTCCTTTGCGGGATCAAGCCCATTAAGGTCACGGAGAATGATGCTTTCGTTAATTTTCTGGAAGTAGTTATACCATGAGGTATAGCCACTCATTTCGCCCTTTCTTGTTGCGGGCATATCAAACATCTCAAAATACTTGTCAAAAACCTCATCGTAGGTACCTTCGAAGTAAACAACATCAAATACCTGCCAAGGCTCATTAACTGCTTTGCCGAGTGCATCCTTATGAACTGAGAAATAATTCTCGTTCATCTTTACTTTAAAATATGTATAACCTGTTTTTTCGCTCAATGAACCCCAGAGCTTCATGCTCTCGCCGTTGCGGATATAAGTGTAACCGTGGCTATGGAATTCACCGGGCTTTTCGGTGTATTCAACAATTCTGTCGTCACTTGTGATGCTGGCATAATGTCTGAGATAGGGGTGAATATGAGAAAGCTTGATTGTGCCTTTCATCACATCGTTTTTGTTGTATTCTTTGGTGTAGGTCCATGACTGATAGCCTGCGCCGAAGAAAACATCGTTTGCCTTGAAATCATAAGGGAATTCAACATAAAAATCAACCATTTCAATGGCACATTTGGGGGTCAGCTTAACGGAAAATTTCTCCGCCGTGTCAACAACCTCAAGTGAATAATGGTCATTTTCAAGGTCGTTTGAAACGATTTTGATACCGTCACAAATATAGCTTATAACATACTTTTTGCTCATGCCACACTCTCCTATTTTATAGTTACGAAAATATTATAACAGAGCTATAATATTAATTCAAGTGTATAAGATAAAAATAAATATACAAAAAACTTTTTTGTCGACTTTCGAATCCTTTTCATAAAAAATTAAGAACCGTAACATCGGGTGCCTTCCAATAAAACAGCATAAGCGTTTTTGAAACGGTATAACTTCGGTTATGCCGTTTCTTTTTGTGTGCATCTGCTGTAAAA